>CACWKM010000012.1 GCA_902761475.1 uncultured Bacteroidales bacterium | reverse complement strand
AGTACCATAGTCTTTTATGATTATGTGTAAGGTTATTGTATGCGTGACGTTTTATGTTAATTGTGCAAAGGTACACTTTTTTCTTCACATAGCCATCAACTTGTCGGCAATATTCCTGCATTTTTCTCGCCATTGTTCCAGAAATTACCCTTTGCGCACAAAAATCCCCCTCATCGCCCCAAATAGCGATGAGGGGGATTTTTGTGCGCAAAGGGTAATTTCGGGAACAATGGCGAGAAAAATGCAGGAATATTGCCGACAAGTTGATGGCTATGTGAAGAAAAAAGTGTACCTTTGCACGATTAACATAAAACGTCACGCATACAATAACCTTACACATAATCATAAAAGACTATGGTACTTCAACGCTGGCAAACGGTCTATCTTTTAGTCGCAGCAATACTCATGGCAGTGTTCGCTTTTTTTCCGGCGATAGAAATTGTCACTCCTCAAGCAGTTTACGCCATTGGCGCCACCACTTGTAGCGCGTCGACCTGCGTTTCTCAGCCCGACGTGTTGCTGCTCATTCTCAATGTGCTCATTGTGGTGATGGCGCTCATCACCACCTTCAGTTATCGCAACCTCAAGCGGCAGATGCGCCTGTGCTCCATCACAGCGGCCATCACGCTGGCTTTGGTTATCACGATTGGACTGCTCGCCTACCGCTATCGCGATGTGGCCGAGGTCACCATCACAGCATTTAATATTATGCCCGTGATTGCCTTCGTGTGCTTGCTCATGGCACATCGCGGAATGGCCAGCGACAAAAAACTGCTTAGCGAGAGCGACCGACTGCGCTAATTGAGAGTGCGACAATTGAACCGATACTCACTAACCTTGAACTATTTCTGTTATCTGCATGATACTTACTCTCATCATCTTGTTTGTTATAGGCTATTTGCTTATTGCCTTTGAGCACACGTTGAACATCAACAAGGCCACTTTTGCCATGCTGTTGTGTGGCGTACTGTGGTCGGTGTATGTGGCTATGGGCGGTGCCGTGTCTCACATGGACTTGGTGGAACATTTGGGCGACACTTGCGAGATTGTGGTGTTCCTCATCTGTGCCATGACCATCGTGGAGCACATTGACCGGTATGGTGGATTCAACTTCATCACCGAGCACATCAATGCCGGCAACAAGAAACAACTCATGTGGATACTTGCCTCACTCTCGTTCATCATGAGTGCTGTGCTCGACAACATGACCACCACCATCATCATGGTGATGATGACGCGTCGCTTGCTGAGCGACCAAAAAGAACGGTGGTTGTTTGCCGGCGTGATTGTGGTGGCCGCCAACAGCGGTGGCGCATGGAGCCCCATTGGCGACGTGACCACCATCATGCTGTGGATGGCCGACAAGGTGACTACCAGCAGCCTCATCTTGAACCTTGTGGTGCCAAGCATCGTCTCGGTAGTGATTCCTGTGTTCATTGCTTCGCATTGGGTGAAAGAAGGTACTATCATGAAGACGAAGAGCAGCAATGTTGTTGCTAACGAACTGGCTGAGACCTACCCCAACCTGAGTAAATGGATGCTCGTGCTGGGCGTATCGGCGTTGCTGTTCGTCCCGCTTTTCAAGACGCTCACTGGGCTGCCGCCGTTCATGGGCATGATTATCTCGCTTGGCTTCGTGTGGCTGGTGACCGAAATCATCGTCAATCGCTTGCACATCGACAAGAAATTGGGTGGCCGCGTGTCGCACACCGTGCGCAAAATAGATATGCCTTCCATCCTGTTCTTCCTCGGCATTCTCATGGCAGTGGCCGCTTTGCAGCAAGCAGGCGTGCTCACCATGGTGGCCGATGGCATGAACACGCACCTGCACGAGCCGTTTGCCATGGCCACTATCATTGGCTTCCTCTCCTCGATTGTCGACAATGTGCCGCTGGTGGCGGCTTGCATCAAGATGTTTGCCAATGTCGACGCCATTGCGGTCGTCGACCCCGTGTATGCACGCTACTTCATTGAGGACGGCTTGTTCTGGCACTTGCTCACCTTCACCGCTGGTGTGGGCGGCAGTCTGCTCATCATTGGCAGTGCGGCAGGCGTTGTGGCCATGGGCATCGAGAAGATACCGTTCTTCTGGTACCTCAAGCGCATTTCCTTCATCGCCATGCTCGGCTATTTGGCCGGCATCGGCGTGATTGCATTGGAGTACTACTTCATGCCTTTCCTCCAGTAACCAGCGAAAAATAAGAAATTACATCTTAGACTTCAGGAAGTGGCCGGTGTGACTTGTAGCGCACTTGGCCACTTCTTCGGGTGTGCCAGTAACGACCACGTTGCCGCCCTCGTCGCCCCCTTCAGGTCCCAGGTCGATGATGTGGTCGGCGCATTTGATGATGTCCATGTTGTGCTCGATGATGAGCACCGTGTGCCCTTGTGCGATGAGTTGGTCAAAAGAGCGCATGAGGGTGTTGATGTCGTGGAAGTGCAATCCCGTGCTTGGCTCGTCGAAGATGAACATGGTGTGCCCCTTGCGCTCGCCGCTCAGGAAGTAAGCGAGTTTCACGCGCTGGTTTTCGCCGCCCGATAGTGTGGACGACGATTGCCCGAGTTTGATGTAGCCCAGTCCCACGTCCTGCAACGGCTTGAGACGGCTCACGATGCGCCGCTCGGTGCTGCCGTCGTGCTGGCCAAAAAAGTCGATGGCCTGATTCACTGTCATGTCGAGCACGTCGCTTATCGTCTTGCCTTGGTAGAGCACGTCGAGCGCGTTGCGGCTATATCGCTGGCCGTGGCACGCCTCGCAGGGCAAGGTGATGTCGGCCATGAACTGCATCTCGATGGTGATGGTGCCTTCGCCCTTGCATTCCTCACAGCGGCCGCCAGGGGTGTTGAACGAGAAAAAGCCCGCGCCATAGCCCATTTGCTTGGCCAACTGCTGCTCGGCATAGAGATGACGGATTTCGTCAAATGCCTTGAGATAGGTCGCTGCATTGCTTCGCGTGGACTTGCCGATGGGGTTTTGGTCGACGAACTCGACGCCGTCGATTTGGTCGATGTCGCCCACGATGGCCGAGTGGGTGCCTGGCGCGTCGGCGCCTTCGCCATACTGCCGCATCAGGCCGCGATACAGGATGTCGCTCACCAACGTGGACTTGCCCGAGCCGCTCACGCCCGTCACAACGGTCATCACCTCCAGCGGGAAACGCACGTCGATGCCCTTGAGGTTGTTTTGCGCCGCGCCACGCACTTCGATGTACTTGTTCCATTTGCGGCGGTGCTTGGGCACGGGAATTGACAGTTGGCCGGTGAGATAGCGCGCCGTGTAACTCTGCGGCGACGCGGTGATGCTTTCCACAGGACCTTGGTACACTACCTCTCCCCCACGCCGTCCGGCCTCGGGGCCGATGTCGATGATGTAGTCGGCGGCGCGCATAATTTCCTCGTCATGCTCCACAACGACCACCGTGTTGCCCAGTGCCTGCAGTTTGCGCAACACGTTTATCAGGCGATGCGTATCGCGAGAGTGCAGACCGATGCTTGGCTCGTCGAGGATGTAGATGCTGCCCACCAGCGAACTGCCCAGCGAGGTGGCAAGGTTGATGCGCTGGCTCTCTCCACCCGACAGCGTGGACGAAATGCGGTCGAGCGTGAGGTAGCCCAGTCCCACCTCGTTGAGATATTGCAGGCGGTTGTTGATTTCGGTGAGTAGGCGAGCCGCCACCTGTGCGTCTTCGCCCTCGAGGTGGAGGTTGGCGAACCATTGCGACAATTCGCTCACAGGCATTGTCACCATTTGTGCTATTGTGAGGCCTCCCACTCGCACATAACTCGCCTCGGGTTTCAGGCGCGACCCATGGCAAGTGGGACACACCGTTTTGCCGCGATAGCGTGCCAGCAGCACACGATACTGTATGCTGTAACTCTTGCTCTTTATCCACTCGAAAAAGCCGTCGATGCCGGTCCACTCTCCCCCGTCGCCATGCCACAGCAGTGCCTTTTGTTCGGCAGTGAGTTGATAGTACGGGCGATGGATGGGGAAGTCGTGGGCGGCGGCCACATGGATGAACTCGCGCTTGGCCTCACTCATCACTTGGCCTCGCCAGCACATCACAGCATCGTCATAGACCGAGAGCGTCTTGTCGGGAATCACCAGATTCTCGTCGATGCCCACCACCTGGCCGTAGCCTTCGCAGGTGGGGCAAGCGCCCAGCGGATTGTTGAAGTTGAAGAGTTGGTCGGTGGGCTCGGTAAATGACATTCCGTCGAGTTCGAAGCGCCGTGTGAAGCGATGCTCTCGCATACCGTCCTCGCTCCACACCACGGCAATGCACTCGTCATGCCCCTCGTAGAAGGCCGTCTGCAGCGAGTCGAGCAGGCGCATCTCGTCGTCGTGCGAGTGGGTCACGCTCATGCGGTCAATCAGCAGACGATATTCGCTGGCATCGCCGGGGGCATCGCTGAGCGCCACATCGGTGATGGCGACAAACGCCTCGCCGCGCATCAGGCGAGAATAGCCGCCGCTGAGCAACACGTCGAGGTGCGTCTTCAGGTCGCGGCCCTCGGGGATGACCAGGTCGGTGACAATGGCAAAACGAGTGCCGTCGGGGTAATTGTTGAGGGTTTCCACCACATCGTTTGCGGTGTGTTTCTTCACCATTTCGCCCGAGATGGGCGAATAGGTCTTCCCTACCCTGGCAAAAAGCAGCCGCAGGTAGTCGTAAATTTCGGTCGATGTGCCTACCGTGCTTCGCGCGTTGCGAATGCTCACCTTTTGCTCGATGGCGATGGCGGGCGGCAGGCCACGAATGAAATCGCACTCCGGCTTGCGCATGCGCCCCATGAACTGGCGGGCATAGGACGACAGGCTCTCTACATAGCGACGTTGGCCCTCGGCATAGAGCGTGTCGAAGGCAAGCGACGATTTGCCCGAACCCGACAGGCCGGTAATGACAATAAACTTGCCGCGAGGCAGCGTCACGTCGATGTTTTTCAAATTGTTGACGCGCGCCCCCTTCACCTCAATGTTGCCGCTGTGTTTCGTGTCCTGTGCCATAAAAAATCGCCCTAAAAAGCCGAATTGCAAATTTACTAAATTTCCCCCACATGTTAAAATCCTGCGGATTCTTTACCGCGAACATCAGCCTGAACATGGCTCCACAAAAAGAAATTTTGGGTGGTTTTTTTGGTTTTTTGTGGCGGCTGTGGGTGAATGTGGATTTTTTTTTGTATTTTTGCAGGCTAATATGCAAAACTGTGCAATGACAACAATGACTCGCAAACTGATTGTGGCGCTCGCGCTGGTACTGGCACTGGCATCTTGTGGTGAATATAACAAGGTGCTTAAGAGCCACGACATAGCCTATAAGTATGAATATGCCAAGCGTGCGTTTGAGGCCAAGCGCTACACGCAGACCTATACCATCCTCACCGACCTGGTGCCGGTGCTCAAGGGAAGCGACAAGGCCGAGGAATCGCTTTATTTGCTGGCGTTGAGTTACTATGAGAACAAGGACTACATCAATTCTGGCTCCTACTTCAAGAACTACTACCAGCATTATCCCCATGGCGAGTATGCCGAGTTGGCCCGCTTCTATGCCGGCTATGGCTACTACCTTGATTCGCCCGATCCGCAACTCGACCAAACCGAGACCTATCGCGCCATCGAGGAGTTGCAAGGTTTTCTAGATTTCTTCCCCAAAAGCGACAAGGTTGCTATTGCGCAAAATGCCATTTTTGAGTTGCAGGACAAATTGGTGCTCAAGGAATTGGAGAACGCACAACTCTACTACAATTTGGGCAACTACATGGGCAACAACTATGAGAGCGCGGTGATTACTGCCAAGAACGCCATCAAGGAGTACCCCTACAGCAAGTACAAAGAGCAACTAGAGATGCTGGTGCTCAAGGCTCGCTTCAGCGAGGCCAGCGAGAGCGTGGTGGAGAAGAAAGTGGAGCGTTTCCGCGCCGTCATCGACGAGTACTACGGCTTTATCAACGACTACCCTGACAGCCGTTTCCGTGAGGAGGCCGACAACATCTTCAAGATTGCCAGCCGTCACGTGGGCAACTAACTCTATAGCAACATTCAAATAAACAACCATACAAGATTTTTTTCGACACATGGACTACAAGAAAACAAACGCACCCCTCACCACCACTGTTCACGACCTGGTGGAACTGGCCGAACAGACCGGCAACATCTATGAGACGGTGGCCATCATCAGTAAGCGTGCCAACCAGATTGCCGCAGAGATGAAGAGCGATTTGGAGAAGAAACTCCAAGAATTTGCCACGCTCAACGACAACCTGGAGGAAATCTCGGAAAACCGCGAGCAGATTGAAATCTCTCGTTACTACGAGAAACTTCCCAAGCCCACCCTCATTGCCACGCAGGAGTATGAAGAGGGCAAACTGGCGTTCCGCAACGCCGCCCGCGAGCGCGACGAACTCGTGTGATAAGAGCGCACACGCTTAACAAAAAACGAATGCCGCTACATGGTGCCTCAAGGCCCTGTAGCGGCATTTGTTGTTCACATGAGCGGCGTGGCTCAACCCTTCATGCGGGTGACGTGCTTCACGCCTTTCACGGTGAGGATTTTCTTGATGAGGTCGTCGAGCATGTCGATGCTTGCCACCCCGATGACCAGATAGCCCTCGAACATGCCGGCTTGCGACTGGATGGAGATGCTGCGCAACTGTGTGTCACTCGTCTTGTTGATCACCGAGGTGATATTTGACACAATGCCTATGTCGTCCTTTCCCACCACCTTGAGCGTGGCAGCGAAATGTGCCCCCATCTTGCCGCTCCATTGCGAGCGTATCATGCGGTAAGGGTATTTCGAGATGAGGTGACGCAGGTTGCCGCAGTCGGCACGGTGTATCTTGATGGCGCCATCACTGGCCACAAAGCCCACTATCTTGTCGCCGAAAATGGGGTTACAGCACTTCGACAGTTTGTAATTGATGCCTTTCACGTTGTTGCCAATCACCAGGATGTCGTCGTCGGCCTCCACCTCTTCGTGAGCATGGTGCTGGAGCACAAAATCCTGTGCTGTGCCATGTGCGGCACCCGCAGCGAGTTCGTTTTGCCGCATCACTTGCTCCATGTACCGCTCCACCACGGTGTTTACGTCGAGTTTGCCCTCGTCGATGGCCACATAGAAGTCGGTCACCGTTTTGTAGCCCAAGCGCTTGATGAGACGCGTCATCGTGGCCTCGTCGTAGTCGATTTTGCGGTTCTTGAAACGACGCTGCACGAGTTCGCGCGCGATGTCGGCACGACGCACACGGGCTTCGTTCACCGCCTGCTTAATCTTGTTGCGGGCCTTGCTGGTGACCACAAAATTGAGCCAGTCCTGGCGTGGCACCTGGGTGGACGAAGTCAAGATTTCTATTGTGTCGCCACTCTTGAGTTTGTAGTTGAGTTTCTGGTTCTTGCCATCGACGCGGCCGCCCGTGCATTGGCAACCCAGTTTGCTGTGGATGTGGAAGGCAAAGTCGAGAATCGTGGCTCCCATGGGGAGTTTGAACACGTCGCCCTTGGGGGTGAACACATAGACGTCTTCTTCGTAGATATTCATGTTGATGGAACGAATGAGTTCCATTTGTCCTGCGCTTCCCGTTTCGAGCACCTCGCGAACGCTATTCATCCATTTGTCGAGACCTCCCACACTCTTGAGGCCCTTGTAACGCCAGTGTGCGGCAAGGCCTCGCTCGGCCACTTCGTCCATGCGCTTGGTGCGGATTTGTACCTCCACCCACTTCTCGCCAGGACCGCGCACCGTGATGTGAAGCGACTCGTAGCCGTTGATTTTAGGAATGGTAATCCAGTCCTTCAAGCGCGACGGATTGGCCGCATAGATGTCGGTGACGATTGAATAGGCCAGCCAGCACTCCTTCTTTTCGCGGTCGAGCGGCGTGTCGAGGATGATGCGAATGGCAAACAAGTCGTACATGCCATTGAGGTCAACATCCTTGTTCTTCATCTTGTTCCAGATGCTGTTGATGCTCTTTGTGCGTCCCTTGATTTCAAACTTGAGGCCATTCTCCTCCAGTGCCTCGCGAATGGGCAGGATGAAATCGTCGACATACTTGTCGCGCACCTCTTTTGTCTCGCTGAGTTTGGCCACAATCTGGTCGTAAACCTTGCGGTTGAGGTACTTAAGCGAGCGGTCTTCCAACTCCGACTTGATTTTGTACAATCCCAGTCGATGAGCCAGCGGTGCATAGAGATAGCGTGATTCGCTGGCGATATCGCGCACAAACTTCTCGTCGTGATGGTGGTTGATCTCGCGCATGAGGGCCAGACGATCCACAATCATGATGATGATGACGCGAATGTCCTCGGCAAACGAGAGCAGCAGTTTCTGGAAATTGTCATCGACCACGGCAGCCCGTTTTGTGTACAGTCGCGACACCTTGAGCAAGCCGTGCACCAAGTGCGCAATGTCCTCGTCGAAGATGCGTTTCACGTCGTCCTCGGTGATGGTGCCACGTCCGCAAAGTTCATAGATGAGCGCGGCGATGGTCATGCTGCGGTCGGGAGCAATTAGTCGCGTCACGTAGTAGGCCGTGCGCAAGTGGCGCACCACACGGTTAATGCCGTGGCGGTCGCGGTCATACTGGCCTGCGTTTACCCCACGCTCAATGAGTTCGCGCACGATGGCCATGTCGGCGCTACTCAGTGTGTTACCCAGCAACGCACGCAATTCACGCGACAACGAGAGCATCTCTTGACGCTCGGCAGCAGTGAAATATGTCTTGTCGGTTATGTCCATTTTTATGTTAAAAACACACAAAAAGCGATTTTATTGAGTCAATGTGCTGACAATTCAAGACAAAATTAGTAACTTTGGGAAATTTAAAACTCGTATTAACAACTTTTAATACCTCTGCATAGTTATGCTCACTCCACAAGACCTTAATCAGATTCAGTCAAAAGGCATCACCGCCGAGATGATTGATGCTCAACTAAAGCGCTTTGAAACAGGCTTTCCGATTCTAAAAATTCATGCTGTTGCTACTCCCGGTCATGGCATTGTGCGTCTTGACGACAAGGGCGTGTCGCAGTGCCTCAAATCATGGAACGAATTCCGTCGTGGCGATGGCACCATTGAGAAATTTGTGCCCGCTTCGGGTGCTGCAAGCCGCATGTTCAAGGATTTGTTCGCATTTATCAATAGTGGTCGCATGACCCCCGAGACTCCCTTTGAGAAGAAGTTCTTTGAGGAAGTGTCGCATTTCGCCTTCTTCCCGCTGCTCAACAAGGCATGCGTGAAGCGTTGGAACAAAGACGTGAACGAACTCGTCGCCGACGAGCGCCATGCCGATGTGGTGCGCGCACTGCTCGAATCCGATGGCTTGAACTATGGCGCACTTCCCAAGGCTTTGCTCAAGTTCCACCGTGCTGCCGGCATCTCGCCCCACACCCCTGTCGAGGAGCATCTCGAGGAAGGCGCGCAGTATGCCGCCACCAGCGACCGCCGCGTGAAACTCCACTTTACCGTGTCGCCAGAGCATCGTCGCGAGTTTGAAAAGTTGCTCGCCGCCAAGTTGCCGTTGCTCGAAAAGGTGTGGGGCGTGACCTATGAGGTGACCATGAGCGAGCAAAAGCCCTCCACCGACACCATTGCCGTGAACACCGACAACACACCCTATCGTGAGAGCGATGGCTCGCTGTTGTTCCGTCCCGCAGGACATGGTGCGCTGCTGGAGAATCTCAACGAGCGCGATGCCGACGTGGTCTTCGTCAAGAACATTGACAATGTGGTGCCCCTGTCGCTGCGTTACGAGACCGTGCGCTATAAGAAAGTGATTGCTGGTTATCTCATCGACATCCAGCGTCAGATTGCCGACTATCTCACCTTGCTCGATAGCGGAAAGGCTACACCCGAGCAACTGCAAGCCATGCTGGCTTGGGTGGAAGATAAATTGTCGACCCATGCCCCCGAAGCCCTCGAGGGAGATGCCCTTGTCGACTATTTGCGTCGCAAACTCAATCGCCCCATCAGGGTGTGTGGCGTGGTGCGCAACGAAGGCGAGCCTGGCGGTGGTCCATATTTGGCCTATAACGCCGATGGCACCTATTCTCCGCAAATCCTTGAGGCAGCGCAAATCGACTCCTCGGACCCCGCAGCAGTTGAACTGATGAACAGCGGTACACACTTCAACCCCGTGGACTTGGTGTGCTACATCAAGGATTACAAGGGCAAGAAGTTCGACCTCAAGCAATTTGTTGACCCCGACACGGGCCTCATCAGCATGAAGTCGAAGGGCGGTGTCGATATCAAGGCCCTGGAACTTCCGGGATTGTGGAATGGGTCGATGAGCGACTGGAACACGATTTTCGTCGAAGTACCCATCGAGACCTTCAATCCCGTTAAGACTGTCAACGACCTGCTGCGCAAGCAACATCAGGCGTAAACGATGTGGCGACGTTTAATCATCAACATAACTACTGAATCGATGAAGTACCTCAGCCGTCTGCTCTTTGATTGTGTGTGCCTGTGTTGTGCACTCAGTGCCTGCGCTGGCAATAATGCCGGGAGCGGCCAATCTCAAACCTCCGGCTCTGCCGACAACGCCTCCGAAACCCCGCTCACCGAGGCAGTGACTGCCATGTCGCAGGCTCCATCGGGCGTATCAAAGGTGAAAGAAATCTCACAAGCCCAGTTTGTCGCTCTTGTGGGTGACTACAACAGTGAGCCGTCGGCTTTCAAGTTTGTGGGCCAGCGCCCCGCCATCGTCGATTTTAACGCCGAATGGTGTGGGCCTTGCCGTCGCTTGGCGCCCATTCTCGAGGAACTCGCCGTGGAATATGCCGGACGGGTGGACTTCTACAGTGTGAATGTTGACGACAACCCCGAGATTACTCAAGCATTGCGCATCAGCAGCATCCCCATGGTGCTCTTGTGCCCCATGAACGGAACGCCACAATCCATCGTGGGATTGTATCCTAAAGACGAGATTGTGAATGCGATGAACTACGTCTTCGGCTGGAAAAAGTGACCCTCGCCCAGCAGGTTGATGACCTGCGGCAATATGGGCATGAGCCCGTCGTTGACAATCAATTTGTCGGTTGGGACGACAACATCTTCAACACGTTGTGCGGCAATTCGTTGCCGCACTTCTTGTATATTGAGTCCACTGCGCTGCATGATTCTTGTTTCGCGCAAGTCCTGCGGTGCTTGCACGCGCCACACCTCATCTACGACCTGCCTCAGGCCGCTTTGCTCCAGCAGCGCCGTCTCGACAAAGGATACTGCCCTACCCTGTGCCCACTGTGCCACATCGCGGCATACGGCGGGATGGACAATGGCGTTTAGGTCTTGTAGCGCAGCGGGGTCGGCAAACACGATGCGGGCCAGTTTGTCGCGCTGCAACCGCCCGTCAGAGGCGTAGACGTTTCCAAACCGCCTTTCCACGGCGTGGCGCACCTCATCCAGGTGCATCAACGTGCGTGCGTGGGAATCGGTGTCATAGACACTATAACCCATGCAGCGCAGCACTTGCGACACCACGCTCTTTCCGCTACCTATTCCGCCCACGATGGCGATTAGACGACGATGGCTCATGGAGGGTTGTGTGCGTTACCAGCGTTCGATGGTGTAGGTGACGCTGTCGGTGATAAGGACCACGTTCTCGTAGGCTGCAGGCCACTCTTTCACTTCCACGCGCGCACGATTATATTTGAGGTTGATGGTGTTGTAGTCGACCACCGTCTTAATACGTGCGCTGCTCATGCTGGCGTCATAACTCTTGGGTTTCTTGTATTTCACGCTCACCTGTGCCGGGTGGAAATTGGCCTTGACATTGGCGGGTGCATTGATTAGTTGCACCGGCACGTCGGACGACGCCTCCACCAGCGGTTCAATGGGCACGACGACATCGACCGTGGGCGGTCGCAGCACCACGCCATCGACATGCTGCAAAGCCACACGGCGGCGCACGGTGTCGTTCACGTTCGTCAGGCCACTGATGTTGCGCGTGTAGATGCGGTTGATGTTGTTGATGAGTTCGGCCGTGCCATACACATCAACCGAGTCGGGAGTGACAATAATCTGCCCGCTCGGGACATATCCTGGCGCGATGGCCAAATCCACGTCAATCTCAATGGGAACACGCACCGGTTGCAGTTCGGTGTAGGCCAAACTTAGCGATTCAGGCCAAATGTTGCTCACCGACACCGCCGAGCCAAATAACGCCTTCACCTTTTTGCGCATCTCCACAGCGCTGACGCGATACTTGCCGTTCGTACCATTGAAGTCGAGTGTGAGCGTGGGTGCCGACACAAAGAGGTACTTGATGAACGACTCTCCTCCACTCGACACTTGCACCGAAATGGTGTCGGGCACCGAGTCGAGGAAAGTGATGTGCGAGGGCTTGTTCACTACAAGCGGCAGACGCAAGTCTTTGGTCATGTAGTTGTTAAACGAGATAAAGCCCCACAGCACTGTGGAGATTGCCACAAAGAACAGATAAAGCCCCACACTGCGCATGCGGGAGGCATCAAGCCGTAGCGCACGCAGTCGCTGCCACAATGTTTGCAAATAGTTCATTGTCGTGACCGATTGTTGATGGTGAGTGTGGTGTGCTTTATTGGGTGAAGTGTGATTACTTCGCCTTGGCGTCGGCGCCAGTTTCAACGGCGTCGGCCACCGACTGATAGATGGAGTTGAGGTCCACCTTGATTTTCACGTTGTCGTCAATCTCAAGGATGACGATGCTGTTGTCCTTGATGTCGCGAATGCGGCCATGGATACCGCCAGCGGTAATCACTTTGTCGCCACGTTTGAGACCAGCGCGGAACTCGTTGATTTTCTTTTGCTTCTGAGATTGCGGACGAATCATAAAGAAGTAGAAAATGGCAATGAGCAGCACAATCATGATGATGCTGCTATAGGCACTGCCTCCATCGCCTGGGGCCTGAAGTAAAATCATGTTGTTAACCATCTTGTGTGTGATGTGTAGTTAGTTTGTGTATGAAATGATTAAATAGTTGCTTTATGGTTTCACCACTTTTCCGTTGGCGCGCAAGTGATTAAGCACAGAGTAGAGAATACCATTGATAAACTGACCGCTATTCGGTGTGCTAAATTGCTTGGCCAACTCAATGTACTCGTTGAGCGTGACTGTGGTGGGAATGTTCTCAAATCCGGTGAACTCGGTCACAGCAAGACTCATAACAAGTTTGTCGATGACGGCAATGCGTTCGGGGTCCCATCGCTCGGTGGTGACAAACGAACTGATGAGTTCAATGTTTTGCTCGAGTTGGCACACGGCCCTCACGAGTAGCATCTCGCCGAAGTCGCGGTCCTCGTCGTTGTGGTACATGGGCAGCAAATCTTCGCTTGTGCCGTCCTCAAGACGCTTCATCGTCTTCATGGCAAATTGCCCCATGAGGTCCAAATCCTCAATCGACCAGTAAACAGAACGCTCCTCGAGTTGTTCGGCCAGTGCCCCGTCGGGCAAAATGACCTTGCGGAATAAGTCGCGCCACAATTCGCCGTCTTCGTGCAGCGAATCTTCGTCGCTGGCCATGTAAGCCTTGTATTCGTCGCTGGCAAGCACCTTGTCGAGCATCACCTTCATGAAAATCATGTCGTCTTGCCATCTCATGGAGCACTGGTCAACATAGTTGCACAGGTCGTCGTTGCTGCGCAAGAGTTCCACCAAGCGGTTGTCGACGAACTTGGTGTTTGGCGACAAATCCTCGCTCGAGGGCAAGAACTTGTTCTTAGCGTCGGCCAGTCGGCGTTCTTGCGTGTTGGTGAGTTCAACGGGAAGTCGCAGCAGCAAATGATAGAGTTCATAGGACTTGGCGATACTCTCGCTAAGTTCTTTCTTGGCTTGCTCGAGCGTAATGTCGGGGAGAGAGGTGTAGTAGGCATATAGCACTTGCAGCACCTTGAACCTTATTAGGAAACGATTTACCATAAAAAATATATCGTGTATTTATTATTTTGCAAAGTTAACACATTTGTCGTTGACCAGCAAGTGAATTGTGTGTTCACGACACCTGCTGATTGTCGTTGAGGCGTTGTCGCACCACCTCATATATCATCACTCCTGCCGCCACCGACACGTTCAGCGAGTTGATTTGGCCGAACTCAGGAATGCGCACCTGTGTGTCGCACAAGCGCATCACTTGCGGTGAAATGCCGGTGTCTTCGGCACCCAGCACAATGGCCACGGGCACAGTGTAATCGGCTTCGATGTGAAGCATGTTGGCCTGTCCAGCCGTTCCCACAATCTTGAAGCCGCAATCTCGCAGATAGCGCACGGCCCCCACCACATCGCGCTCGCGGCACACGGGGAGCACGTTGAGCGCGCCCGCCGATGTCTTCACGGCGTCGGCATTGACGGTGACGCTGTTGCGCTCGGGGATGACGATGGCGTTCACCCCGGCGCACTCGCAGGTGCGGGCGATGGCGCCAAAGTTGCGCACGTCGGTAATGCCGTCAAGCACCACGATGAGCGGATTGTCACCGTTGTCATAGAGCATGGGCACCAACTGGTCGAGGCTGTAATAGGTTACTGCCGCCAGCAAGGCTACCACGCCCTGATGATTCTTGCGCGTGATGCGGTCAATGCGCTGCACGGGCACACGTGCCACCAGCAGGTGGGCCTCGCGCGCTTTGGCGAGCAGTTCGTCGACAAGTTCGCTGCGCGCATCGCGCGACACGTAGATTTTGTCAATCTCCTTGCCGGCCTCGATGGCTTCGATCACGGCGCGCACGCCATAGATGTATTGTTCACGGTCGATATGGTTCATTGTCATGCAGTAGATTGAGCCGCCTCGATGAGCGCACACGCATTGTCGATGGCGGCTTGGTTGATATTCGTGCCGCTAAGCAGTCGAGCAATCTCCATCAAGTGTTGCTCGGCATCAAGGGCCTTCACGCTGGTGTGGGTGGCCTGTGCCGTGTCGCTCTTGTACACCACAAAGTGATGCTGGCCATGCGCCACCACCTGCGGCAAGTGCGTGATGGCTATCACCTGAATGTTGCGTGCGATGTTACGCATCATGCGGCCCATCATGCTCGCCGTGTCGCCCGACACACCTGTATCCACTTCGTCGAAGATGATGGTGGGCAACTGCATGTGGCTGGCAATGATTGCCTTCACGCAGAGCATGAGACGAGACAACTCGCCGCCCGATGCGGTGTCCTTGATGGGCATGAGCGCTTGATTCTTGTTGAATGCCACCATAAATTGGATGGCGTCGATACCCGTCGAGGCAAGCGGAATGGGTGTGAACTGCACCTCAAAGGCGATGTTCTTGAGCCCCAATTCTCTCGAAAGGTCCTTAAGTTGAGCGGCAAACGACTCGGCAGCCTTGCGGCGCTTGTTGGACAGTTCGCGCGCCGTGGCCATTGCCTGCTTTTCTTGTTCGGCGATGCTGGCGCTGAGTTGCGACAAGCGTTCATCGTTGTGCTCGATGGTGGCCAACTTCTCCACGTAGTCGTGTTGCAGCGCCAACAAGTCGGCTACATCCTTCACGCTATGCTTGCGCTTGAGGGCGTATATCTCGTCGAGACGCTGTTCCACTCGCTCGAGTTCTGCCGGGTCGCAGGTCAAGTTGTCGCCAACTGCGGCAATCGTGCGCGACATGTCCTTGAGTTCGATGAGCACACTCTGCAGTCGCTCGCCCAGTCCTTGCAATTCCGTGAGGCTTTCCTCGGCTTGGCCTATCTTGTGGGCTACGCCCTTGATTTGTTCTATCGCGCCATGTTCGCCGCCATCGAGCGACTGTTCGGACTCCCACATGAGCGTCTTGAGTTCGGTGGCATTGGAGAGGCGTTTGTGCAGTTGCTCCAAAGTGATATCCTCGTCGGGCTGAAGTTGCAGTTCGCGAAGTTGTTGCACTTGGAAGCGAATGTAGTCCTCCTCGGCGCGCGCTTTCTGGAATTGTTCTTGCAAATCGGCCAACTCCTGTCGCAATGCCGTGAGGGCGGCAAATTGCTCGCCATAGCGTTGCAACAGCGCGGCATCGCCAGCCATGCTGTCCAAGATGTTGAGTTGGAATCGAGGCTGCGAGAGCGCCATGTTGCTGTGTTGCGAGTGGATGTCGATGAGCATTGTGGTGAGTTCGCGCAGCGTGGTCACCGGCACAGGCGTGTCGTTGACAAACGCCCTGGAACGTCCGCCGGGTGCCACCTCGCGACGCAAGATGCACTCGTGCTCAATGTAGTCTATGTCGGCTTCGGCAAAGAAGTCGCCCAATGAAAACCCTGCGATGTCGAAAGTTGCTTCAACCACCAGTTTGCGCGAGGCATCGCGCACAGTCTTCGAGTCCACGCGTTCGCCCATGATGAGCGACAGCGCCCCCAGCAGAATTGACTTGCCAGCACCGGTTTCGCCTGTGAGCATCGTCAATCCATCGCTAAACGTGATGTCTAACTGGTCAATGAGCGCGTAGTTTGAAATGTGTAATCGCTGAAGCATCGTCGCGAGGATTAGTAGGTCTCTTCCTTGATTTTCTTGAGTCGTTCTAGTTCGGTGGGATATATCTCGCTCAGCAAGTCATAAACCTGCTGTTTCTCGCTAGTATTGGCTTTGGAATAGACGTTTATCAGTTCGTCGAGTTTGGCATCTCGGAACATCGACAATGCCACCGACATGGGCTGCACATCATATATTTTCTTAAGATTATCGAGCGTTTTGGTGATGGTGTTGCGCCCCTTGTCCACACTCACCACCATCTGGTCAAGTCCCTGGCGATGATAATCGTAGAGCAGTGTGCGAATGGGCGCTGTGGCCTTGTCGGTGTAGGCGCTGAGTACCGCGCTGCGATTCTTGTTGTCTTCAAAGGCCTTCCAGCCGCTCTCACCCGTGCTTTGCGCCATGCGCACCACGGCCGCAGCCTGGTCATAGTAGGGGTCGCCGCCGTTGGGGGCAAAGGTGTCGCAATCGATGGCAATGATGAGATAGGCATAAAAGTTGAGCAAGCCGGTGAGGCTGCTTTGCCACTCCTGCTGTGAGAATACCAACTGTTCGCCTGACTGATAGGTGAAATCAATTTTCGTGTCCTTGAAATTGATTAAGGTTGTCGTATAGGAACTGTTATACACCGGGCGTTGCGACTGGATGGTCAATTCACCCTTCATCTGGTTAGTGCCGTCGTTGTACTCCTTGATGGCAAAGAACAACTTGCACTGGATGCGCTCGTTGATGGCAAAGTGCGCGTCGGTCCACTTGGTGGAGTTCATGTACTCGGAGATGGCATCCTTGAGGGCGTCGAAAACTTCCTTGTTGGCGTTAGCCACCTGTTGGGCGTTGACTTCTACATCGCAGTTGAGTTCCATCTCATCGGCTACTACCCATAGCGATGTTGCCAGTAACAATAATATGGTGAAGATGCCACGTTTCATAGCAATTTGACGATTGCGTTAATAATGTCGTGAGCCACATCTTGCTTGGCTTTGAGTTGGAGTTGCTCGGGCTCACCATTGGGGGTGAAGATGGTCACCTTATTCGTGTCGGTCA
>CACWKM010000011.1 GCA_902761475.1 uncultured Bacteroidales bacterium | reverse complement strand
GGCAGTGATATCGACACTCGTAGCGGCTTTCAGTGCCTCGGCACTCGGAGCCTCATCGGCAGCGGCCACCACCAGATAATGGAGTCTGCCACCCACGGTCCATTTGCTCACGACGTTGGCACTGGTCTCGGTGATGCCACCCACGGTGGGATATCCCTCCACTATTTCGGGCTTCTCCTCCACAATCTCGGCAAACTCGTAAGCACCCACTGTGGGAGCCTCGACATTGCGCTGTTTGCCGTCGGCATCGGTGAGGATGAAGTCCACGGGCAGACCCATGTTCAGGTTGCCAACCTCCATCAAGTGCAAGTCGGTATCGCTCAAGAAGTGAGCCTGTTCGGCCACATTTCCGCTGTTGCCCTCGAGGGCGTTGAGTGCATCGACCGTAGTGCCGTCGAGCACTGTCTCGCCCCAGAAGGCGTTGTTGACCATCTGTGCCTTGCCATTGTAGTCGGCATGGATAAACATGGCCGGGCTGGTGGTGGTGTTCTGCAACAGGTTGTTCTGCAACTTGATGCCCTCGTAAGAGGCATTGCTGCGACGTGCCGTATAGTAGCAGTAACCGCCAGTGCCAGCGATGCGCACAGTGTTGTTGTACAACTCAATGAACTTCTGGTCGCCGTCAATCTGTATGCCTGCGCTGCTGGTGTTGGGCGAGGCCGTGATATTGACCACGTTGTTGTAAACCAGAATGGGCGTTTGGGCCGTGCCGTAGGATTCGCCGCGCAACTGGATGCCACCGCTGTAGTAGGTGGTGGCGCTGGTCACCTTGTTGCCGCGCACCACGCAGGTACCGCGCAAGCGAGCGAGGTCAAGTCCCCAGTAACCCGTCTTCTCGACGAGCGACTGATAGACGATGTTGTTCTCGATGAGGGCGTCGTTCTCGTCATAGACGTAAATACCCTTCGAGCCAGCCTCGTTGATGACGTTGCCACGCACCACCAGACCGCGCTCGCGGGTGAGGCTCACATTGTTCGTGCCGCCCAGATAGAGCGCGATGTAGCCACCATCGAGCAAGTTGTCCTCAAAGGTGCCGAAGTCGTTGTTGCGGCAATTCTCTTCAACGGCAGTGGTTTTCACCAGGTTGATGCCGCTGTAGCCACTGGTGACAGGAGTAGCCTGCACATGGCAACCGCGCAGCGTGAAGTGGTGGCTGCGGTCGTAGGTCTGAACGACGTAACTGTACTCACTCTCACGGGTGGGGATAAAACTCATCTTCTCCAGCGTGACATAGGGCGTGTGCTCGATATAGACCATGCCCTTCTTGTAACTGCTGGACCCTGGCAGATATTCCGAACTGCCCGAGCCGCTCACTATCACCGCGTCGCGGTTGCCGCTCAGACTGGTGAACGTGATGGTGTTTTCCTCATCGGCTCCCGGCACATTGGCAAACCACAGATTCTCGGGATAGGTGCCGTCCTCAACCTGGAAGGTCACAGCGCCCTCCACACCGCCTTGCAGCGCTGCGGTAGCGGCAGCGAAGGTGGCGTAGTGAGCCTGAGCACTGGCACCGATGATGTAGTTGCCCTTCAAACCGGCCTTAATGATGCGCTGTGCGGCATCGCCAGCGACGGCCAGTTCGGCATCGGCAAGTGCGATGGCAGTGGCTTGTGCTGCCACAGTGTTGCCCGCGGTCGCTTCGGCGGCGACGTCGTAGGCGAGCCACAGGTAGTAGTCGCCATTGTCGGCGATGGTGACAGGCTCGTCAAGGGTGACGATGTTCTCGCCATCGCTCACAGATGAGAGCGTGCCAACCAGGCCGTCGGTGCTGAACAGGGCGTTATGCTCGGTGTAATAGACACGTGCCACCGTCAGGTCGGTAAGCGCGGTGGTGCCAGTGGAAACGAACTTCACGGCATTGATGGCCAGCGGTTGCTTGTCGCCGCTCACAGCGAGGTGAAGTTGCTGCATCGGAGCGCCAGTGCTGTTGCGCATCAGCGGGTCGGTGGTGTTGGCCACCTCAATGCTTTCGATGGTGAACGGCGTCTTCTCGTGCAGACTCACCTCCATCTCCCATCCGTCGAGGGTGCTGGCGGTGCTATTTGCTTCGAAGACCACGGTGAGCGAGCCATCCTCGGCCTTGCTCACAAGGTTGGCAGGACCATTGGTGGTGCTGTAACCCGTCACCTTGCCCAGAATATTGTCGGCATTGGCTTCGCGGCCGCTATAAATCATCATCTTGCCGCTACCAATTGAGAACGTGCTCAAGGTGTTGATTTGCACAGCGCTATTGTCACGCCCGGGCACAAAGGTCACGGTGCCCTTGAAACCCTTGGTGAGTTTGCCGTCCGCGCCACCGTCATCGTAGAAGAGCAACGGTTCGGTCACTGTCACCACTTTGGTGCCACTCTCCATGAGATAGATGTACTTCACCACGCGTTGTCCCTCGGGGTCGCCGTTCTCAACGGCGATGATAGCGTCGTTGTCATCGGTGAGGCTCACGAGTTTGGCATCGACCACGGCTTCGGCGGGCGCATCGGCCTTGATGTCGGCAGTCACCCAGAAGTAGTTGTCGCCCTCGACGAGCGTGCGCTCACCAACCACGGCCACAGTGCTTGCCTCAATGTTCTCCACAGTGCCAAATTCCACCGCTGTAGCGCGGTCGTTCACGTTGTTATAGTAAACGCTCACTTTAGAAATCGCGGCTTGCGTGTCTTTCATGTCGAGGTTGACGGCCTTGACGGTCTTCATCGTCAACGTGCCCTCGGTCTTGACATTGAAGTCGATGAGTGCGGCATCGGTGGCGCCCACGGCCAGCACGTCGCTACTAGTCTGGTTCACCTTCACATCTTTCACCTCCATGTCGTGATTCTGGAACGGCTGCACGGTAGCCGTCCACCCTGTGGCAGCATAGTAACTCAACGAGGTCTTGGGGTTGAAACGGATGGTGAGCGAACCGTCGGCGCTCTGCGAACGGATTTTCTTGCCCGGACCCACGTTGGCCTCGCTGGCGTCCTTGAGGTTCCACAGCAGGTTGGCACTGTTGACCACGGTGCCGCTGTAGATTTCAAAGACAGCCCTCGTGCCATAATAACTCGACGAACTGTAATACACGTCGAAGTTGCTGAATTCTATCTCGGCCACCGTGTTTTCCAGCGTGGGAGTGAAGGTGACGATGTAATCGGCATCGGCGGCCTCATATTTGCCGCTAGAGCCCTCGGTGTTGGTGAATGTCCACGGCCCGCTGATGTTGTGGCTGTGGCTTCCCTGCGTGGCCCGGCAGATGTTTGCCACCTGTCGCGTGGAGGTGGCTGGCTCGGCGGGCGCCTGCGTGGCCTCGCCCACCGAGACGCTGGTCAAGGCGAGCGTGACTTGGTCGCCCGTCTGAAGTGACTCGTTCAAGTCGAGCACCACGGCCACATAGTTGTGACCCTCAATCAGGGCCTTGTCACCACCGATAACGAAGGTCGTGCCCTCGACGGTGACTTCGCCGAACGGGGCGGTGGTGGCAAAGGTGTTCTTTTTACCCAAATAGTAAGCGCGCGCACGAGCGATGCCGCGGGCATCGGGCGTGGTAAGATTGAGTGAGCTCAAGTGCAGCGCATTGCTGGTGTTGTCGGTGAGGATGTCCACGACAAGCATTTGTGCATCGGTGTCGCCAGCCGACACAGTAGCCGTCGATGCCGCGGTTGCGGTGACGCCAGCCAGCGTCATGTCGCCGGGCAAGAACTGGCTCACCACGGCCTCCCAACCGCTCTTGGGATAACCAGCGGTGCTCTTGAGGGTGATGGTCATCGAGCCATCGGACGCCGTAGATTTCACCAGTTCGGGCTCATCGAGCAACGTGGTGATTAAGTTCGCCTCGTTCACCTCGCGACCATTGTAGAACTTGAACACATCGTTATAATAATCCACGGAGGAGGTGTTGAACAGGTCGAGTTTGGAGAAGTCCACCTTGATGGCCATGCCCTCGGTGGCAGGGACAAAGGTAATCTGTCCCTCAAATCCCTGAGAGATGTTGCCATCTTTGCCGCCATCGTCGTAGAAGTTGTAACTGATGTCACCCACCGTTATCACTTGCGGCGTGGTGCCGATGAGCGCAATAGCGGGTTTTGACACGGCGACTGCTTGTGCGGCGGTGAAGGGGGTCACGCCCTGCGGATTTGCCGCTGTGGTCACCGCTTCGACGCTCACTTGCGCTGTGACGCCAGGATTGGCATCGCCGTTGAATTCGCCAGCAATGGTGAACACGTTGTCACCCTCACTCAGCGTGTGGTTCAGCGTCATGGTGTAGCGGCCATTGTCTGCGTCGCTCACCGTGGCGGTGAGGGCGGTGGCGCCAGCGAAGTTGGCACCGGCACCGGCATAAAGGCGCAGCGCCAGCGGGTTGATAGCACCCTCGGTGCCGCTCACCGCAAAGGTGATGCTAGTGAGGGCGTCGGCATTCATCAGCCCGGTCGTGCTCACTACAACACCAGCAAAGGGGATGCCCTGCGTGGCCGTGGTGGCTGCCACCACGTTGACATAACTGCTCGCAGCACCGGTCACCGTCATGTCGTCGAGGGTGACACATTTCACCGTAGCCTTCCAACCGTCGATTGTTTTGGCCCAACGATAGAGGTAGCCTACCGAGATAATGCCCGACGGGTCGGTCGAGGTGTAAGTGAGATTCTCATAGGTGCCGTCGAGTTTCTCGAGCACCGTGCCAGCGGGAAGAGTGGAGGTCGCTTGCACACCGCTGGTGGAGGTCGCATAAGTGAACGACTCGTCGGCATCGGGGTCGCCGGCATACACATTGACGTAGGCAGGCCAACTGGTTCCGTCATTGCGCACATCGAGGCGTTCAAAACTCACCTGGATAGCCATGCCCTGTGCGGGTTTGAACACGGTGAGCGACTGCGAATTGTTGCTACTCGACGAACTGATGCCGGTGTAGCCGTTCATGTCGGTGAACGTAATGCTTTCGTCGGCAGCCACGTCGATTGTCTGCTTGCCAAATTGTAACTGTCGCACCTCGCGAGCGTGAGCGCCTGCCGGCAGTATCACGCACACTAGCACCACAAGCCACAACATGGACTTTGAAAACAATTTCAAGTGCTTCATTGTGAATAAATTATGTTAATAAAAAAAGATCTCCTCACCCGCGTGCTTTCACGACGATGAGGAAGAAACACAATGTTAGCCCCTTGAAGTGCTAATCCGAGCCTCCTTGTCCACACGATGTGGATCCGCGAGGCGGTGGCATGTGGCGCTCGCTGGCTGCGTGCGAGCCCTCAGTGACCTGACCGATGTGTTTCGAGCCCTAATTCCGCGAGAGCACGAAAGCATTTCAACAACATGGCAGGTCTTCTGGCTCAATTCCATCGCTTGCCTGGGCCTTCCCATCGAGCGCAAGAGGCTCAACAGTGACCGCGACAGCGGCAAGCGACAATGCGGAATAATACAGCAGCGGGTTCTGCCCAGGATTCACACCTGGTTCCCTTTTAAGCCATCGGCCAGCCCAGCGGGGCTGCTAATGGTCACCACATTATCATGATGCAAATTTATCGCTTTTTTTTCACATGGCAAAAACAATTCCCCGAAAACAATGAGTTTCCAGGGAATCGTGGATTGTGATGCGAATGGCTTGTGCGTCAGCCCAGCAGGTAGTTCACGAGTTGTGCCACAGCGCGTCCTCGGTGGCTGATGGCGTTTTTCTCCTCGGGGGCCATCTCGCCGAAGGTGCGTCCGTCGCCCTCGATGGGCTGGAAAATGCTGTCGTAGCCAAATCCGCCTTCGCCGTGGCGCTCGGTGAGGATGCGGCCCTCTACCCTACCCTCAAACATGTGGCAACTGTCGCCCTGCATGAGGCAAATGATGGTGCGGAAACGCGCGGTGCGCTGTTCTATGGGCACGCCCTCCATCTCGCGCAGCACGCGCTCAATGTTGCGGTCGCTGTCGTGGGCCACGCCGCCATAGCGCGCCGAGAACACGCCAGGAGCACCATGCAGCGCGTCGATTTCAAGGCCAGTGTCGTCGGCAAAGCAGTCCAGGCCGTAATGCTCCTTCACATAGTCGGCCTTCATGCGCGCATTGCCCTCGAGCGTGTCGGCGGTCTCAGGCACATCCTCGGTGCAGCCTATCTGCGACAAGCCGCGAATTTCCATCTCGTCGCCCAGCATCTGCTGCAATTCCTCCAGTTTGTGGGCATTGTTGGTAGCAAAGACTATCATAACCTAAAAAATTAAATCACTATGTTCACCAGTTTGTTAGGCACCACGATGACCTTCTTGGGTGCGTTGCCCTCGAGCCATTTGGCGGCTCCCTCGTGAGCGAGTGCAATGGCTTGCACTTGGTCGCTTGGCGTGTCGGCGGGCACCTCGATGTTGTAGCGCGGGCGGCCTTTTATCATCACCGTGTACTTGACGGTGCTCTCCACCAGGTAGTCCTCGTTGCACACTGGCCACTGTGCGTCGCACACGGTGGTGTCGTGCCCCAGGGCGTGCCACAGTTCCTCGGCGATGTGGGGCGCAAAGGGCGCGATGAGCACCACGATGGGCTCCAGCACCTCGCGGTTGTGGCACTTGAGTGTGGTGAGTTCGTTCACGCAAATCATGAACGCCGCCACCGACGTGTTGTAGGAGAATGCCTCGATGTCGGCAGTGACTTTCTTGATGAGTTTGTGGGCCGATTTCAGTGCATCGGCCGAAGCCTTGTCGTCGCTCACGACAAACTCGTCGCGGGAGTAGAAAAGTGCCCACAAGCGCTTCAGGAAGCGGTTCACGCCGTCGATGCCATTGGTGTCCCACGGCTTGCTCGCCTCCACGGGACCCAAGAACATCTCATACAGACGCAACGTGTCGGCACCATAGCGCTCCACGATGTCGTCGGGGTTCACCACGTTGAACATCGACTTCGACATCTTCTCGATGGCCCAGCCGCAAATGTACTTGCCGTTCTCGAGAATGAACTCGGCGGTGGCAAACTCGGGGCGCCAAGCGCGGAACTTGTCAAGGTCGAGCGCATCGGCGCTCACGATGTTCACGTCAACATGGATGGGCGTCACGTCGTACTTGTCCTTGAGGTTGTAACTCACAAAGGTGTTGGTGTCCTTGATGCGATACACAAAGTTGGAGCGACCCTGAATCATGCCCTGGTTGATGAGTTTCTTGAAAGGCTCGGCCTCGCACACATAGCAGTAGTCATAGAGGAACTTGTTCCAGAAACGACTGTAAATCAAGTGTCCCGTAGCGTGCTCAGTGCCACCCACATAGAGGTCCACCTGGCGCCAGTATTCGTTGGCCTCGCGCGAGACCAGTGCCTCGTCGTTGCGCGGGTCCATGTAGCGCAGGTAGTAGGCACTCGAGCCGGCAAAACCGGGCATGGTGCACAACTCCAGCGGATGCCCGTCGGCGGTGGTCCAGTTTTGTGCGCGGCCCAAGGGGGGCTCGCCGTCCTCGGTGGGCAGGAACTTGTCCACCTCGGGCAGTTGCAGCGGCAACAGGTTCTCGTCGAGGGGTTGAGGCTGGCCGTCCTCGTCGTAGTAGATGGGGAACGGCTCGCCCCAGTAGCGCTGGCGGCTGAAGATGGCATCGCGCAAGCGATAGTTCACCTTCACATGGCCGATGCCGGCCTCGGCGATATATTCCTTGGTGCGGGCAATGGCCTCTTTCACCTGCAAGCCATTGAGTTGCAGGCGCTCGTTGCTCGAGTTCATCATGATGCCCTCCTTGGCGTCGAAACTCTCCTGGCTCACGTCGGCGCCCTCGATGAGCGGAATGATGGGCAGGTCGAAGTGGCGGGCGAAAGCATAGTCGCGGCTGTCGTGAGCCGGCACGGCCATGATGGCACCGGTGCCGTAGCCTGCCAGCACATAGTCGCTGATGTAGATAGGTATCTCCTTGCCAGTGACGGGGTTAATGGCATAACTGCCACTGAACACGCCGCTCACGCGCTTGTCAATCATGCGCTCGCGCTCGGTCTTGTGTTTCACCTCGTCGAGATAGGCCTCCACGGCGGCGCGCTGCGCGGGCGTGGTCACCACGTCCACATAGTCGCTCTCCGGTGCCAGCACCATGAAGGTGACGCCGAAGATGGTGTCGGCACGCGTGGTGAAGATGAGCAGTTCGGCATCGCTGCCAGCCACAGGGAAGGTCATTTCGGCGCCCTCGCTGTAGCCTATCCAGTTGCGCTGGGTCTCCTTGATGCTCTCGCTCCAGGCGATGGTGTCGAGGTCGCGCAGCAGGCGCGGCGCATAGGCACTCACGCGCAAGCACCACTGGCTCATCATCTTCTGCTCCACAGGGTAGCCGCCACGAATCGACACGCCCTCGCTCACCTCATCGTTGGCGAGCACGGTGCCCAACTTGGCACACCAGTTCACCATGGTGTTGCCACGATAGGCGATGCGGTAATTCATGAGCACGTCGTTCTTCTCGCACTTGCTCATGGCGCGCCATTGCTCGGCGGTGAACTCCTGCGGCGTGCTGGTGTGGGCGGGACAATCCTGTGAGCCGTGGGCCTCGAAATAGGCCACCAACTCCTCGATGGGGCGAGCCTTGTCCTGCACGGTGTCGTAGTAACTCTTAAACATCTTCAAGAATGCCCATTGCGTCCACTTGTAGTAGGCGGGGTCGCAAGTGCGCACCTCGCGCTCCCAGTCGTAGCAGAAGCCTATTTTGTCGAGTTGCTCGCGGTAGCGCGCGATATTTTGCGTGGTGGTCACCTCGGGGTGCTGACCCGTCTGGATGGCATATTGCTCGGCGGGCAGGCCATAGGCGTCGTAGCCCATGGGATGCAGCACGTTGAAGCCTTGCAGACGCTTGTAGCGCGAATAGATGTCGCTGGCGATGTAG
The DNA here is from genome assembly GCA_902761475.1 of uncultured Bacteroidales bacterium. Taxonomy (GTDB): domain Bacteria; phylum Bacteroidota; class Bacteroidia; order Bacteroidales; family Muribaculaceae; genus Sodaliphilus. Next base: position 20,531 of record CACWKM010000011.1, on the reverse strand, counting down.
CCCAGCGGATGCCCCACGTGCAACCCGGCTCCCGAGGGATAGGGAAACATGTCGAGCACATAATACTTGGGCCGCGACGGGTCGATGCTCGTGCGGTAGGTGTGATGACTGCGCCAGTACGCTTGCCAGCGCTGTTCAATCTCGCGATAGTTGTAATCCATACCTATATAGTTCGTTTTGTTGTAATACTCAAAAGATTGTGCAAAATTACTACAAATCCCCCCACCTACCAAAAAAATATAGAGTGGCTTCGCCTTATTGTGTTTAGTGACCGCCAGAGGCGGGCCAGTTGAATATCCCCCCCCGGCGCTTGCGACGAGGGGGGGGCGCGCACTTACTAAATCGTCGCCCGACGGGCAACCACCTTGCCGGTGAATGCACGAAGGATGAGGATGGAGGGGCGACTATTGAAAGCGTCCGTCTTTGCCGAGGCACCCGCACTCCCATTCATAATTCTGCATTTTGCATTGTTTTGTGGGAAACACACTCCCCCTAGCCTCCCTAACTATTCTAATTGATAATGTGGAATGGGGAGTTGCAGGGACGTGCCGTGGACCGCACAAATCGCCAGGAATCAATAACTTCTAGAGCCTGGACGTGCCACGGCACGTCCCTGCGTCGCTAACGACATCTTTGACCATCGTTTTGTAACAGCCTCGACTTTTCAATAGGATCGAGTGTGCCCATAGTCGTCATTTTTCAGGAATTATCGGGCGAGGTACCACGCCTTGCACATCAATTTGCTTCGCACATTTTTTGCGAAAAAGCAGCGTCAGCACTTCGACAATATTAAAAAAATGTTGTATATTTGCGCTGTGGGGATACCCCACAAATGACATACGATAACTAAAAAAGCATTCGCTATTATTTCGCGTTTAGCCAAGAGCCTCGGAAACTCATTGGAATAACAAGCACGGAAATAATCAGTGATGGGTGGCTATTAGATAGTTCCCCCATTCAATCAATTGTAGCGATGCTCACGCAAAGGCGTGGTGCATCATCCTTGATTGACCGGGGTTCCATCCGAGGCCGCCCCGTGCTAAACGCAGGTGAGAGCATCACGTCTCTCTTTAGGTTGCGTGACGGCGATTGATAGCAATATGCGGCAAAGAACAACTATCAATCGTCCGTTATGGCTAACAAGAATCTTTCGGCGGCAAAGCGCGCCAAAAACGATGAGTTCTACACCCAGTGGCATGACATTGAGGTTGAGATGAATGCCTATCTCGACTATAACCCCGATGTGTTCCGCGGCAAGACGGTGTTGCTGCCTTGTGATGACCCCGAATGGAGCAATTTTACCAAATATTTTGCTCAGAACTTTGACCGATTCGGCCTCAAAAAACTCATTAGTACCAGCTATGCGCCTGAGAGCAAAAAGCTGGCAAACTATGCGCCATCGCTATTTGAGCAAGGTTCTGCGCAATACGACGAACTGAAATCGCGGGCGCGCGGCAAGATTTTCGTACTCGACCGCGACATCACCGGCGACGGACGCATCAACATTGATGACCTGCAATGGCAATATCTTGAGAATGATGGTGACTTTCGCAGCAACGAAGTAACGCGTCTGCGCGACGAAGCCGACATAATCATCACCAATCCACCATTCTCCCTCTTCCGAGAATTCGTATCATGGATTGAACATGGCAAAAAGCAATTCATAATCATTGGCAATGTCAATGCTATTTCTTATAGCCTAATCTTCAACATGATAAAAAACGATCAAATATGGATGGGATGCACAATACATAGCGGTGACCGAAAGTTTGGTGTTCCTGATGAATATCCTCTCAAAGCTGCCGGATGTGGCATCGATGAGAATGGTTTGCGATTTATCATGGTGAAAGGTGTGAGATGGTTTACCAATATTGACCATGGTCGCCGCCATCAACCATTGGCACTCATGACCATGGCTGATAATCTGCGGTATAGTCGTCACAAAGATTTGCGCCAATTGGGAGAATATCAACATTTTGATAACTATGATGCTATTGAAGTACCATATACCGATGCCATACCCTCTGATTATGATGGTGCAATGGGAGTTCCTATCACCTTCCTTGACAAATATTGTTCTGAACAATTTGAGATTTTAGATGCCAACGATTTAAGAATTAATGAGAACGTGCCACAAAAAGCACATGGCCTAATTAAGGATAAAGATAGTGCGATAGATGGAAAACCAAAATATGTAAGGCTTGTAATTCGTCACAAGCGATAAACAAATTAACTGAAGGAAAACTATGGAAACAAAACTAATTACCGATATTACTGTGGGTGACATCTGCAAGGGATTTGTCTACAACGAGCTTGAGGGCAAGGGTCTCTATGGCCTGAGCGGTCGCCTCACTATTCAGCCTGAATATCAGCGCAATTACATCTATGCCGACGGACAAAAGGATGTAGCGGTCATTGAGTCGGTGTTGAACGGCTACCCGTTAGGACTAATCTATTTCAACCGCACCGACGACAACAACCTCGAGGTGCTTGATGGCCAGCAGCGCATCACTTCACTTGGGCGTTTCGTGACGAACAAATTCGCGATAAAGATTGAGGGGATGGAACAATACTTCGATGGCTTGGCTACCGACTTACAACAGCGTATACTCTCCACTCCCCTACTTATCTATGAGTGCCGAGGCACCGAGAGCGAAATCAAGCAATGGTTCCAAACCATCAATATCGTCGGCATACCGCTCAACAGCCAGGAATTACTTAATGCCATTTATAGTGGACCATTTGTTACCGCGGCGAAAGCGGAGTTCAGCAACAGTTCCAGCCCGATGCTACAAAAGTGGGGAGCGTATATTAAAGGGGATGTCAAGCGGCAAGAAATCCTGGAGCGAGCCTTAGAATGGGTAAGCCATGACCATGTCGCCGACTATATGAGCAAGCATCGTCACGACAGCAACATCACCGAATTGAAAGCCTACTTCAACACAGTAATTGACTGGGTAGCCACAACATTCACCGGTGTTTACAAAGAAATGCGCGGACTACGATGGGGCGAATTGTATGAACGTTACCACACGCGACCTTACGACCCATTGGCAGTGGCACAGGACGTGGAGGCCTTGATGGCCGATGAGTGTGTAACAAGCAAAAGCGGTATCTTTGAATATGTGCTAGGTGATAAACAAGACACGCGCTTGCTCAATATCAGAGTGTTTGACAAAAAAGTGTCACGTGCTGTATATGAGCAACAGACGACCGAAGCGCGTGCAAAAGGCGAATCAAATTGTCCGTTGTGCGCAATCGGACATAAAGGAGTAAAAACCCGTATATATCAGTTTGATGAGATGGATGCCGACCATGTTACAGCATGGAGCAAGGGCGGTGACACGTCAGCGGCAAATTGCCAAATGCTCTGCAAAAGCCACAACTGCGCTAAAGGCAACAAATAACCAATAAACTTGAATTGCCACCAAACTTGTAGGGACGTGCTGTGGCAAGTCAACCGCACAAATCGTCAGGAATCAACAACTTGCGTAGCCCGGACGTGCCACGGCACGTCCCTACATGAGCCGCACTCTATCACCCCCCACTCCCCTACTTCCCCCGACCAAAAAATTGTGCGACTCACCGCCGCCGGTGAATCGCACAATGTGTTCTCACATAATATTGAGGTATTACAGGCGCGGCGGCGTGGTGGGCTCGGGGGCGGTGAAGAGTTCCTTGATGCCGCCTATCGAGCCGAGCATGTTGCTGGCCTCGAAGGGCAGGAACACGGTCTTGGTGCGGTCGCCGCTGGCCACCTCTTCGAGCATGCCGATGTACTTCTGCGCCAGCAGGTAGTTGGCAGGATTGGTGCTCTTGCCCACGGCCTCGGTAATCTTGTCGATGGCCACCGCCTCGGCCTCTGCCTTGCGGATGCGTGCCTGTGCCTCGCCCTCGGCGCGTAGGATTTCGGTCTGCTTGTCGGCCTCGGCCTGGTTGATGCGCGCGGTCTTTTCGCCCTCGCTCTGGAGGATGGCGGCAGCCTTCATACCCTCGCTGGTGAGGATGGTGGCGCGCTTGTTACGCTCGGCTTGCATCTGCTTCTCCATGGCCTGGAGCACGCTCTGCGGCGGAGTGATGTCCTGCAACTCCACGCGGTTCACCTTGATGCCCCACTTGTTGGTGGCGTCGTCGAGCACGGCGCGCAACTTGGTGTTGATGGTGTCGCGAGAGGTGAGCGTCTCGTCGAGTTCAAGTTCACCGATGATGTTACGCAAGGTGGTCTGCGTGAGTTTCTCGATAGCGTTGGGCAGGTTGTTGATTTCATACACCGCCTTGAACGGGTCCACAATCTGGAAATAGAGCAACGCATTGATTTGCGTCTGCACGTTGTCCTTGGTAATCACGTTCTGCTTGTCGAAGTCATAGACTTGTTCGCGCAGGTCGATGTCGTTGGTGTAGTGATAGCGTCCGGCGGTCATCGCTACGATGGTCTTGGGACGGTCGATGAACGGGATGATGATGTTGATGCCCGGCTTGAGCGTGGCATAGTACTTGCCCAGGCGCTCGATAATTTTTGTCTCGCTTTGCGGAATGATGACGATGCTCATTTTCACCACGAGGAGTGCGAGCACCACAATGACGATGAGAAGAATGGTTACTGTATCCATAAAAAAGTATTGTTGGTTGATGGTTATTATTCGGCAGTAGTTGGTTCCACGGTGATGATGATGCTGTCGAGTTTTGTCACCTTCACGCGCGTACCTTTGTCTATGGCTTCGCCCGTTGCGCTCTGCGCCTTCCAGTCGTCGCCGTCGATGGCCACACGCCCGAAACCGCCAGCCTCGATGGCCTGGCTCACGACGCCCGTCTGGCCCACCATGGCGTCGGCATTGCTCAGGCGCTCGTCGCCACTGTGATGCAAGCGCTTCACAAGAGCCGGACGAACGAACAGCAAGCACAACACCGAAATCACGGCAAAGGTGATGATTTGAGCAGTGATGCTGTCGCTACACAACGAGGCGATGATGCCACCCAAAGCACCAATGGAAAAACAAAGAATGAAGAAATCGCCCGAGGTGACCTCGAGGATGAGGCACACAATGGAAATAGTGAGCCACAGTTGCCACATGTTGTTAGTGAAATACTCTATGAGTGTCATAGCGATGTATGTTTTGGTTTGTTCGGTAAAGATACACAATTTTTTTTGCATCTTGATGTATCTGTCACATGAAATGCAAAAAACGTGCCAAAATGCGCCCTAAAAACCCGCCCGTCCATCGGTGAGCGCCCGAATTTTCGATTCTCACGGCGTTGATTTTGCGTTAATCCGTTGTTTGCGAGCCGCGAAACCCCATTTTTGCGTGCCAACAATTTTTGGCCTAAAAAATCGCTTTCGACGTTTATGCTTGAAAAAATGAAAACATTTTGTTATCTTTGTAAGTTTTTCGTGATAATCGTGATGACCGAGGTAAATTTTCAGGCTGTGAACGTATCCCTGCCACCACTCGACGTCAAGGCCGTGCAACAATGGATTGAAAAAGTTGCGGCGAGCCACGACAAGAGGGTGGGGCGCCTCACCTATATTTTTTGTGACGATGAGTACATCATTGCCACCAACCGCCAGTACCTGGGTCACGACTACTACACCGACATCATCACCTTTGACTACAGCACGCGCCGCCGCATTGCCGGCGACATGGTCATCTCGCTCGACACCGTGCGCTCTAATGCCGCGATGCTCAACGTGCCCTACGAAACCGAGTTGCAGCGCGTTGTGGTGCACGGCGTGCTGCACCTGTGCGGCATCAACGACAAGGGACCGGGCGAGCGAGAAATCATGGAACGCCACGAGAACGACGCACTGGCGATGATCGACCAGCCGCTCATCTTGCACAAAGCCGAAAACAATGAGGTATAACTACGACGTGATAGTAATTGGCGCCGGCCATGCCGGTTGCGAAGCAGCCTGTGCCGCCTCGCAACTCGGCGCACACACGCTGCTCATCACGCTCGACATGAACAAGATTGCGCAGATGAGTTGCAATCCCGCCGTGGGAGGCATCGCCAAGGGGCAGATAGTGCGCGAAATCGACGCGCTGGGCGGCAAGATGGGCATCGTCACCGACGAGGCGTCGATACAGTTCCGCATGCTCAACCGCAGCAAGGGCCCCGCCATGTGGAGCCCGCGCGCGCAAGCCGACCGCATGCGCTTCATGGAACGATGGCGGCACCAACTCGACCTCATGCCGCGACTTGACCTGTGGCAAGACATGGTCACGCGCATCATCGTAGAGCAGGGCAGGGTAGGGGGCGTCGTCACCGCCCTGGGCGTAAACTTCACGGCACCCGCCGTCATCCTCACGGCAGGCACGTTTCTCAACGGCCTCATGCACGTGGGCACGCACCAGCAATCGGGCGGACGCATCTCGGAACCCGCCTCGCACGGACTCACCGAGCAACTGCAGAGCCTGGGACTCACCGCCGGACGCATGAAGACGGGCACACCGCCGCGCATCAACATCGCATCGGTAGACTTAACGCAGGCTGTGAAACAAGAGGGCGACGACGACTTCCACAAGTTTTCGTTTCTGCCCACCGTGCAACGCACGCTGCGGCAACAACCGTGCTGGATAGTGCACACCAACGAACAGGTGCACGACGTGTTGCGCGCCGCATTGCCGCTGTCGCCGCTCTACAACGGCCAAATCACCAGCATCGGGCCGCGTTATTGCCCCAGCATCGAGACAAAAATCGTCACCTTTGCCGACAAGACCAGCCATCAACTCTTCCTGGAACCCGAAGGCGAGGAGACCCACGAGGCCTACCTCAACGGGTTCTCGTCGTCGCTGCCCTGGCAGGTGCAGGTGGAGGCGCTACAACATATCCCCGCGCTGCGCAATGTGCAACTTTACCGCCCGGGCTATGCCATAGAATATGACTTCTTCGACCCCACGCAACTCTACCACACCTTGGAGAGCAAATTGGTGCCTGGACTGTTCCTTGCTGGCCAAGTGAACGGCACCACGGGCTATGAGGAGGCCGCTGGCCAGGGCTTGGTGGCTGGCGTGAACGCTGTGCACAAAGTGGGCGGGAAATCGCCCTTCACGCTGGCTCGCGACGAGGCCTACATAGGCGTGCTCATCGACGACCTGGTGACCAAAGGCGTGGACGAACCCTACCGCATGTTCACCTCGCGCGCCGAGCACCGCATCCTGCTGCGTCAGGACGATGCCGACCGCCGTCTCACCCCGCGCGCCCACAAAATGGGTCTCGCCACTGCCACGCGCTTCGACCTCATGCGCGCCAAGTGGGAGCAGGTAGATGCCCTCACCGCCTTCATGCGCGACCACTCGGTGCGTGCCGCCGAGGTGAACGGCGCCCTGGAAGCGATGGGCGAGTCGCCGCTCAAGCAGGGGTGCAAATTGCTCGACCTGCTGCTGCGTCCACAACTCGACGTGGCGAGCCTGGCCGCCATCGTGCCCGCGCTGCGCGAACGAGTGGACCAACTCGAGGCAGCACGTCGCGACGAAATCATCGAGGCCACGGAGATTGCCGCCAAATATAGCGGCTACATCGAGCGCGAGGCCCTCATCGCCGCGCGCTTGCAGCGCCTCGACGCGGTGACACTGCGTGGCAAATTTGACTACGCCGCCCTGCACCAACTCTCCACCGAGGCGCGCCAGAAACTCCAGCGCATCGACCCCGAGACGGTGGGGCAGGCCTCACGCATCCCAGGCATCTCGCCCAGCGACATCAACATCTTGCTCTTGCTGCTGGGGAGATAAAAATTGTTTCACGTGAAACAATTTATTACTCATTGAAAATCAACCAAATAACGATAAAATAGAGGCCGCCGCGCCTTTGCGGCAACAAGAAAAACAACTATGGACAACGTAACGATTGAAAAACTGAAAAAACTGGTTCGCAACGTGCCCGACTTCCCTGCCAAGGGTGTCCAGTTCAAGGACCTCACGACGCTGCTCAAGAACGGCGAGGCGCTGAATGTGGTGGCCGACGCGCTCGTGGAACTCTACCGCGGCAAGGGCGTGACCAAGGTCGTGGGCATTGAGTCACGCGGCTTCATTGCCGGCGCCATCCTGGCCTCACGCCTCGGGGCCGGATTCGTGCCCGCACGCAAGCCCGGCAAACTCCCCGCAAAGACCATTGCGCGCACCTACGAGAAGGAGTATGGCACCGACACCATCGAGATTCACGAGGACGCCATCGGCCCCGACGACGTGGTGGTCATCCACGACGACCTGCTCGCCACCGGAGGCACCATGCACGCGGCATACGAACTGGTGAAATCACTGCACCCCGCCAAGGTGTACATCAACTTCATCTGCGGCCTGTCGTTCCTCGACGGACGCAAGGAACTGCCCGCCGACGTGGAGGTGAAGACCCTCTTCGACTTTTAAAGAGGTTCCCGGAATTGCCGCCCTGTCCATGACCGACGAACTGAGGCTCAAGATATCCCTGTTGCCTGAGCAGCCGGGTGTGTACCGCTATCGCAACAGCGACGGCGAAATCATCTATGTGGGCAAGGCAAAAAACCTCAAACGACGTGTGAGCAGTTACTTCAACCGCGAGCACACCGTGCGCCGCACCGCCATGCTCGTGCGCAACATCGCCGACATGGAATACACGGTGGTCAACACCGAAGAGGAAGCACTCGACCTGGAAAACAGCCTCATCAAGGAGTTCCAGCCGCGCTACAACGTGCTGCTCAAGGACGACAAGAGTTATCCCTGGCTGTGCGTGACAAAAGAACTGTACCCGCGCGTGTACATCACGCGCGACGCCCTGCATCGTGGGGCGTTTTTCTTTGGGCCGTACCCCAAGGCCGAGGTGGCTCACGCCCTGCTCGACGTGCTGCGCCAAATCTACCCGCTGCGCACCTGCCGCCTCAATGTTTCACGTGAAACAATCGAGGCGCGAAAGCACCGACTTTGCCTGCAATACCACATCAAGAACTGCGAGGGATGCTGCCAGGGGCTCGTCACACCCGAGGAGTATGGGCGACACATCGAGCAGGTGAAGCAGATTCTCAAAGGCGACACCAAGCAGGTGATGGACTACCTCATGGAGCAGATGACCCAACTGGCTGCCGAACTGAAATTTGAGGAGGCCAACGAACTGAAGCGGAAATATCGCGCCATAGAGCAATTCCGCTCGCGCTCGGTGATTGTGAGCCCCACCATACACAATGTGGACGTGCTGGCGCTGGTCGAGGACGAGGGCGCGGCTTATGTGAACTACATGCACGTGCGGGGTGGGGCAGTGGTGCAGAGCCTCACGCTAGAATACCGTACGGGCGGTGAAGCGGTAGAAGCCGATTCGGCCGCCGAACTGATGTCGCTCGCCGTGCAAGAAGTGCGCACACGGTTTGCCCAACAATACGGCGGCGACCGCGTGCGAGAGGTCATCGTCAACGTGTGTCCCGACGTGGAGTTCGAGCAGGTGTCGTTCCTTGTGCCGCAACGTGGCGACAAGCGGCGACTGCTGGGCATCGCCCTCAAGAATGCCGAGCAATACCGCACCGACAAACACGCTGACCGCAATGCAACGCGACCTTCATCTGACCGCCCTGCCGCGCCACATCGAGTGCTTCGACAACAGCCATGTGGGGGGCACCAATGCGGTGGCATCGTGCGTGGTGTTCAAGGGAGCCAAACCCAGCAAACGCGACTACCGCCACTTCACCATCAAGGAGGCCGACGGCGCCGACGACTATGCCTCGATGCGCGAGGTCATCACGCGGCGCTACACACGCTTGGTGGCCGAGGGCGAGCCACTGCCGCAACTCATTGTGGTGGACGGCGGCAAGGGACAACTCAACGCCGCCGTCGAGGCACTCGAGGCCATGGGACTGCGCGACGACATCGCCGCAGTGGGCATCGCCAAGCAACTCAACGAACTGTTCTTTCCGGGCGACAGCGTGCCACTCTACATCGACAAGAATGGCGAGACCATCCGCGTGATTCAGCGCTTGCGCGACGAGGCACACCGCTTTGCCATCACCCATCACCGTGCCAAGCGCGGCAAGGCGCAACTACATAGCGACTTGGACGACATCAAGGGCATCGGAGAAAAAACCAAACAACTGTTGCTCAAGCATTTCAAAAGCGTGAAACGTATTCGCGAGGCCACTGCCGACGAGATTGCCGCCGTGGTGGGCCCATCGCGAGCCAAACTCATCAAGGAAAACCTATGAAACTTGTCATTCAACGCGTGAGCGAGGCCAGCGTGAGCATCGGCGGCACGGTGCACAGCGCCATAGGCCGCGGCCTGATGGTGCTGGTGGGCGTGTCGCGCGACGACACCCTCGACGACGTGCGCTGGCTGGTGGCCAAGGTGGCCGCCATGCGCATTTTTCCCGACGACGCCGGCGTGATGAACCTGAGCGTGCAGGACACGGACGGCGAAGTGCTCGCCGTGAGCCAGTTCACCCTGCTTGCCTCCACGCGCAAGGGCAATCGCCCCAGTTACATTAACGCTGCCGGCCACGAACTGGCCGTGCCCCTCTACGAGGCTTTTTGCGACCAACTTGCCGACACGCTGGGTCGCGACGTGAAACGGGGCGTCTTTGGAGCCGACATGCAAGTTGCGCTCGTCAACGACGGCCCGGTGACCATCGTCATCGACTCGCGATTGCGAGAGTAGCATTTTGATTTCAACAAGATATTTTGTAACTTTGCGCTTATGATGACAATCAGCGAGGCACAACAGCGCGTGGACCAGTGGATTAAAACTGTGGGAGTGCGCTATTTCAACGAATTGACCAACATGGCCATCCTCACCGAGGAAGTGGGCGAGGTAGCACGCATCATCGCACGCCGCTATGGCGAGCAATCGTTCAAGGAAAGCGACAAGGACAAAGACCTGGGCGACGAACTTGCCGACGTGATGTGGGTGGTCATGTGCCTGGCCAACCAAACGGGCGTAAACCTTGAGGAGGCCCTCGAGCGCAATTTTGCCAAGAAAACCATGCGCGACGCCACGCGACACAAGAATAATACAAAATTAACCGAAAATACAAACTCTTAAACATCAAGCAATTATGAATCACGACCATCACGACCACTGTGGCTGTGGCTGCGAGCACCACGACCACGAAATGGACCGCTACCAGGCCGCCATCGAGGCTTGCCAAGTGACCACCGACGACGCTACTGTGGAAGCCGCCGTCAAGAAGATTCTCGACGAGCACTACGAGGAGAACCTCACCCCCGAGGTCTATCAGTTCCTGCTCAACTGCGTGGACCTCACCACGCTTGCCACCGAAGACTGCGAGAGTTCGGTTGCCGCCTTTGTCAAGAAGGTGAACGACTTCGACCAGCAGTATCCCCAGTACAAGAATGTGGCGGCCATCTGCGTGTATAGCAACTTTGCCGAGGTGGTGCGCACGCACCTCGACGTGAGCGACGTGAACATTGCCGTGTGCAGTGCCTGTTTCCCCTCGTCGCAGGCTCATCTCGAGACCAAGATTGCCGAGACCGCGCTCGCGCTGCAAGACGGTGCCGACGAGGTCGACGTGGTGTTCAACGTGGGACTTTATCGCGACAAGCGCTACGAGGAACTGTGCGATGAAATCGCCGAGTTGAAAGAGACGTTGGGCGACCATCACCTCAAGGTGATTATCGAGAGCGGTTTGCTCAAGACGGCTGCCGACATCAAGGCCGCCAGCGTGCTGTCGATATGCAGCGGCGCCGACTTCATCAAGACCTCCACGGGCAAGATTTATCCGGGTGCTTCGCTCGAGGCTGCCTATGTGATGTGCCAGTGCATCAAGGACGCCCACGAGCGTCACGGCCTCACCGTGGGCTTCAAGGCCAGCGGCGGCATTCGCAGCACCGAGGACGCTGTGCGCTACTATACCATCGTGAAGGAAGTGCTGGGCGAGGAGTGGCTCACCAACGAGCGTTTCCGCATTGGCGCATCGAGTCTGGCCAACGCACTGTTCCAGTCGTTCACCGGCCTGCCTGAGAAGCCCTTCTGACGCGCGCACGCTCATGAAGCAATATCTTGACTTGCTCGCCGACGTGATGCGTCACGGCGTGGACAAGGACGACCGCACTGGCACCGGCACGCGCAGCGTGTTCGGCCGCCAGTTGCGGTTCGACATGGCCCAGGGCTTTCCGCTGCTCACCACCAAGAAGGTACACCTCAAGAGCATCATCTATGAGTTGTTATGGTTCTTGCATGGCGACACCAACGTGCGCTATCTGCAAGAGCATGGTGTGCGCATCTGGAACGAGTGGGCCGACGAGCATGGCGATCTGGGGCCCGTCTACGGTCACCAGTGGCGCTCCTGGCCCGACTACAGCGGCGGCACCATCGACCAAATTGCGCAGGTGGTGGACCAACTGCGCCACAACCCCGACTCGCGACGCATGATTGTGAGCGCCTGGAACGTGGCCGAGGTTGCCACCATGGCGTTGCCACCGTGCCACTCGCTGTTCCAGTTCTATGTGGCGCAGGGACGCCTGAGCCTGCAACTCTATCAGCGCAGCGCCGACCTGTTCCTGGGCGTGCCATTCAACATCGCCAGTTACTCGCTGCTGCTGCTCATGATGGCGCAAGTGACCGGTCTGCAACCCGGAGAGTTCATCCACACCTTTGGCGACGCGCACATCTATCGCAACCACTTTGAGCAAGTGGAACTGCAACTCACGCGCACGCCGCGCCAGTTGCCCGTGATGCATCTCAATCCGGCGGTGAGCGAAATCGACGCCTTCGACTACGACGATTTCACGCTCGAGGGCTATGACCCTTATCCCCTCATCAAGGGCGTGGTGAGCGTTTAGGGCAATTATGAATTATGAATTATGAATGAGGGATGAGGAATTATGAATTATGAATGAGGAATTAGGAATGAGTGATGTAGCGGCTATCGTTGCCGTGGACGAGCGCTGGGCGATAGGGCGGGGCGGCGGATTGTTGTGCCATCTGCCCGCCGACTTGCGGCACTTCAAGCAACTCACGCTGGGCCACACCGTTGTGATGGGACGTCGCACCTTCGAGTCGCTTCCCGGCGGGCCGCTGCCAGGCCGTGAGAACATCGTGGTGTCGCGCCAGCACGACTATGCTCCTGCAGGCGTCACTGTGGCGCACAGCCTCGACGAGGCACTCGCCGCGGCCACTATGCCCGAGCCGGTGTTCATCATTGGCGGCGCGCAACTCTATGCGGCGGCCATGCCCTTTGTCAACAGGCTCTATCTCACCGTCATCGGCCATGCCTTTGACGATGCCGACACGTTCTTTCCGTCCATCGACATCACCCAATGGACGGTGGTGGAACGCGAGGCTCACGATGCCGACGAGCGCAACGCCTTTCCCTATGTGTTTCTCACCCTTTCACGCATCGAGTCATGAAATATTTCCTCATCGCCGGCGAGGCCAGCGGCGACTTGCACGCCTCGCAACTCATCGCCGCCCTGCGTGAGCGCGACACCGAGGCGCAGTTTCAATTCCTGGGCGGCGACATGATGGCTGCTGCAGCCGGCGTGGAACCACTCATGCACTACCGCGACATGGCCTACATGGGCTTTGTGGAGGTGATAAAGCACCTGCCCACCATCTTGGGCATCATGCGCCGCGCCAAGCAGGCCATTGACGACATGGCGCCCCACGTGCTCATCCTCGTCGATTACCCCTCGTTCAACCTGAAATTGGCGAAGTATGCCCACCAGCGCGGCATCGCGGTGCACTACTTCATCTCGCCCAAAGTGTGGGCGTGGAAATCGTGGCGCGTGAAAGACATCAAGCGCTGGGTCGATGCCATGTATTGCATCCTTCCCTTCGAGCCGGCGTGGTATGCGCAACGCGACTATGCGGTGACCTATGTGGGCAATCCCACCGTGAAAGAGGTTGCCCAGGCGCGCGAGCATTTCGTGCCGCGCGACGAGTTTGTGCGCCAACTCGGTCTTGACGCGTCAAAGCCTATCGTGGCTGTGGTGCCCGGGTCGCGCGTGAAAGAAATCTGCGAAAACCTGCCCCTCATGCTCGAGGCGGTGAGTCGCCACAGCGAGTGCCAACCCGTGATAGCGGCCGCGCCGAGCATCGACAGCGCGCTCTATGAGCGATATGCCTCCGGCGTGACACGCGTGGAAGGACGCACCATGGAACTGGTGGCACACAGCCGTGTGGCCCTCGTCACCAGCGGCACCGCCACGCTCGAGGCTGCCGTGGTGGGGACACCGCAAGTGGCGTGCTATCGCGCCAACGGCAGCAAGTTGACCTATCGCATCTTGCGACGCATCATTCACGGGCCTTACGTCACGTTGCCCAACCTCATCACCGAAGAATTTATCATTCCCGAACTGCTGTTCCACATGTGCACGGCCGATGCCATCGACGCCCAACTGAACGCCTTGCTGCCCGATGGCGAGCCGCGCGCGACCATGCTCAAGGACTATGCACGCATGATGGAAGCCCTGGGCAGCAACGATTGCGCCGTCACCACCGCCCAGGCCATCATCCGCACCTTGCAGCAAAGCCCCTAACTCGTCCTTTTAGCCGTTATCCATGTCCTATTGGTCGGTGAATAGCGGCGGTTTATCGGGAAAAATGGTTGGGAAATCTATTGCTGCCACACCATCATGTAACTTTGCCCACAGACAGGTGTCTAAAAGACAAAGAAACAAGAATGTTACACCTGCCTGACCCGCATCGTGGGATGGCGCAAAGATTTACGATTATGAAAACGAATTTCATCCTTTCAGCATTCGCAGCACTTGCGCTGCTCATCCCTTGCAACGCTGCTGCACGTGACCACCGTCGTCCTGGCGACATGCGCAAGCACCGCACCGAGATGCGCCTTGCACACCACCGCCCTGCACCGCACATGCGCCACATGACGCGCGTCGCTCACCGCCCCGGCATGGGAGCACGTTTCGACCGCCGCCCAGTGCACGGACGCTTCGTCACCATGAACCGCGAACGCCTCTGGCTCGCCGATGGAGTGCTTTATCGCCTGGTGCGTACTCCTCACAGAACCGTCTACGTGGTTGTCGGCTACTGGAGATAACCCGAACGACCCTTCAGCGACGCACACATGGCAACACACGCATAAACACCTTGCAGCAAAGGTTTTAGCACATTCTATCAACCTCTATATTCGCCTTGCAGAATCACCTGCGGGGCGAATGTTTATTTTTCATTTTATTATTTTCAAGGCAAAATTTCGTGATTTTCCTCGTTTTTTCGCTACCTTTGCCGTCACACTACAATTTTTGGTTATGAAAAAACTATTATTTATTATTTTGCTCGTCATGGCACTGGGAAGTGCTTATGCGCAGCAGACAATGTGGGTCCATCAAGGACAAGTGCACTATGCCTACACCACATCACAACTCGACACGATGCCTGTGGTCGATGCCACAAGCCTCACTGTGCTGGGCAAGACCTTTGAACTGGCACAGGTGGATAGCATCAACGTGACATCGGAGGAGGTGGCCGACAACGCCATCGGCGTGAGTTATGCCGGCGACAAAGCGCAGGTGGTGGTGAGCGGCAACATTGCCACGCACATCGAGGCCACTGTGAAGGGGGCTCATGTGGCGGTGCTTCAAGACGGCGACGTGGCCACCGAGTACACCTACACGCTCTCGGGCACGTCGACCAACGGTTCGTTCTATCAAGACGGCTCTTACAAAATCACCTTGCGCCTCAACGGCCTCACGCTCACCAACCCCGATAGCGCGGCCATCAACATTCGCGACGGCAAGCGCATCGCCATTGAGTTGGTCGAGGGCACTACCACCACGCTGGTCGATGGCGCCAACGGCCCGCAAAAGGCGGCGTTCATGGTCAACGGACACAGTGAGTTCAAGAGCGGCGGTGCCCTGGTAATCAGCGGCAACACCAAGCACGGCTTCTGGGGCGATGAATATGTGGAACTGAAGAAGACCGTGGGCTCCATCACCGTGAACAAGGCCGTGAAAGACGGCATGAGCATCAATCAATACCTGGAAATGAAGGGCGGCACCATCACCATTAGCGGTGTGGGCGACGACGGCATCCAGGTAGACCTCACCGACGATGAGACCGACGAACTCAACGGCCAGGTCATCATCTCTGGTGGCACCATCAACGTGGCAGTGACTGCCGCGGCGGCCAAGGGCATCAATGCCGAGGGCGAAATCACCATCTCGGGCGGCTCCATCACGGCAACCACCAGCGGCGGCGGCACATGGGACAGCGACGAGAGCAAGACCAAGGCTTGCGCCGGTATCAAGGGCGACAAGACCATCGACATCAGCGGCGGCACGCTCAACCTCACCAGCACGGGTGCTGGCGGCAAGGGCATCAGCCTCGATGGCGTGCTCACCGTCTCGGGCGGCGACATCACCATCAAGACCAGCGGCAACCGCTACACCTACGGCGGCGGCAACTCAAGCGACTACCGCAGCAGCCCCAAGGGCATCAAGTGCGATGCCGACATCAACATTAACGGTGGCAACATCAAGGTGACCACCACGGGCAACTATGGCGAAGGCATCGAGAGCAAGGCCATCCTCACCATCAACGATGGCACCGTGGAGGTGAACAGTTATGACGACGGCATCAACTCCAAGAGCGACATGAACATCAACGGCGGCTTCGTCTTCGTGAACGCGTCGAACAACGACGGCATAGACTCCAACCACGACCTGAACATTGATGGCGGCGTGGTGGTGACCTATGGCGCGTCGCAGCCCGAATGTGGCCTCGACGCTGCCGATGACGACCGCTCCAATCCTGGCTATGTGCACATCACTGGCGGCACGCTGGTGGCTGTGGGCGGCGGCACATCCTATCCGCGTGCCTTCACCGGCCACACGCTGCAACCCGTGTTCATCTATAGCGGCTCGGTGTCGCAGAATACCTCGCTGGCGCTGAACGATGCCAGCGGCAACAATGTGTGGGCCTTCACGCAACTGCGCAGTTACACAAGCGGCGGTGGCTGGGCTCCCGGCGGTCCTGGCGGCGGCGGTCCTGGCGGCGGTAGTCAGACCATCGTCATCAGTTCGCCCAAGATTACCAGCGGCTCCACCTACACGCTCTATACGGGCGCTACCATCAAGTCGGGCGCCACGGCGTTCCACGGCCTCTACTATCAAGGCGATGCCGTGCAGAGCAACGGCACCAGCGTGGGCAGCAAGGCTGCAACGACACCCTATACCACCATATCGTCGTCGGGCGGAGGATGGAACTGGTAATTGCTAATGAGAATTGAAGGCACATCTACACTTACTAAAGAAAAATACGTTATGAGACACTCCATCATACTACTGTTGCTGGCCGTTGCCGTGAGTTTCACGGTGCGTGCCGACGCCTATGGCTACCTGCGCTTTGTGCAGGCCGACGGCACCGAGACGGCCCTTGCCGCCGATGGTTTGAAAATTACCTTCGACACCGAGGGTGTGGCCAGCGTCACCCATGCCGATGGCACAGCCACCTTTGGCCTCGACGCACTCAAGTCGCTGGTATTCAGCGACGACGGCGAGAACGTCACCCCTGGCGTAGAGCCTGTGACCTACAAAAAAGGCGACGTGAACGCCGACGGTGAGGTGACATCGGCCGACCTGGCCATCGTGGTGAACATCCTTGCCGGACTTGACGATGCCGCCAACTACGAAGGCCGCGCCGACGTGAACGGCGACAACGACGTCACCGCTGCCGACATCGCTGCCATCGTCAACATCCTCGCCGGCATCGACGGCGAAGAGTAAACCGACACATCACTACACAACCACACATGATTTTATCCCTGGCCGGAACCTCCCAGCCAGGGATAATTGCATTTCGAGCGTTTTTTTGCACGAGTTGAGGGACTTGCAGCCACATTGGGGGCGGAATTCTAAATAAAATTTGTAACTTTGCAGTTTGGTAACAAGTATATGCCAGACGAAACAAACTAAAGACAGATAATTTATGAATATTTCCTACAAGTGGCTCAAGCGCTACATCGACATGGAGTTGACCCCCGAACAAGTGAGCGAGGCATTGACCTCTCTGGGTCTTGAAGTGGGCGGTTTGGAGCGCGTGGAGACCATTCGCGGAGGACTTCGCGGTCTCGTAGTGGGCCAAGTGCTTACTTGCGTAGAACATCCTAACAGTGACCACCTGCACATCACCACAGTGGATTTGGGTGATGGTGCCCCCGCGGTCCAGATTGTGTGTGGAGCCCCCAATGTGGCGGCAGGCCAGAAAGTGATAGTTGCCACGCTGGGCACGACGCTCTACGACGGCGACAAGGAGTTTGTCATCAAGCGGTCGAAGATGCGCGGCGAGGAGTCGCTGGGCATGATATGTGCCGAGGACGAGATAGGCATCGGCACGAGTCACGACGGCATCATCGTGCTCCCCGACGACGCTGTCGTGGGCACGCCAGCAGCCGAGTACTACGGCGTGGACGACGACTGGCTCATTGAGGTGGACCTCACCCCCAACCGCATCGACGGCGCGTCGCACTATGGTGTGGCACGCGACTTGGCAGCATGGCTCAAGCGCCACGACATGCCGGTGAACCTGCATCGTCCCAGCGTGGACGCCTTTGCCGTGGACCGCAACGACGGGGCCATCGCAGTGAGTGTGGAGAACGCCGAGGCATGCCCGCGCTACAGCGGACTCACCCTGCGCGGCGTGAAGGTGCAGGAAAGCCCCAAGTGGCTCAAGGACCTGCTGCTCGCAGTGGGACAGCGACCCATCAACAACATCGTGGACATCACCAACTATGTGCTGCTGGGCACCGGACAACCCATGCACTGCTTCGACCTGGCCAAGGTGAAGGGCGACCGCGTGGTGGTGAAGACCGTGCCGGCAGGCACCAAGTTCGTGACCCTGGACGGCGTGGAGCGCACGCTCACCGACCGCGACCTGATGATATGCAATGCCGAGGAACCCATGTGCATTGGCGGCGTGTTTGGCGGACTCGACTCGGGCGTCACCGAGCAGACCACCGACGTGTTTCTTGAGAGCGCCTACTTCCATCCCACATGGATTCGCAAGTCGGCCCGCCGCTTCGGCCTCAACACCGACGCCTCGTTCCGCTTTGAGCGCGGCATAGACCCCAACGAAACGGTCTACAACCTCAAACTCGCCGCCCTGCTCGTCAAGGAACTTGCCGGAGGTGAGATTTGCGGCGACATCGCGGACGTCAAGACGCACGACTTCCCTGGTTTCCCCGTGGAACTGCGCTACGACTACGTGACTGGCCTCATTGGCAAGGACATCGAGCACAGCATGATTAAGCGCATCGTGGAGAGCCTGGAGATGAAGGTGGTGGACGAGGATGCCGAGCACCTGAGTTTGCTGGTGCCCACCTATCGCGTGGACGTGCAGCGTCCCTGCGACGTGGTGGAGGACATCCTGCGTGTGTATGGCTACAACAATGTGGAGATGGGCACCACGGTGCACAGCACGCTGGCCGTGAAGGGCGAGGTGGACTTTGCCGACGACACGCAAGAGCGCATCTCTAACCAACTCACCGCCATGGGTTACCGCGAAATCATGAATAATTCGCTCACCGCGTCGAGTTACTATGCCGCGCTGGAGACCTATCCCGAGGAGCGTTGCGTGCACGTGATGAACGCGCTCAGCAGCGACCTGAACGTGATGCGTCCCTCGCTGCTCATGGGCGGTCTGGAAAGCATCGCGCGCAACATCAACCACAAGAATGCCAACCTGCGTTTCTACGAGTTTGGCAACGTCTATAGTTACGACAGCAGCGTGAGCAACGCCGAGAAAGCCCTGGCGCCCTACAGCGAGCGCACCGAGATGGCCCTGTGGCTCACGGGCAACAACCACGACGAATCGTGGGTAGAAAAGCCGCGTGCCACCACCGTCTACGACCTCAAGGCTTCGCTCGAGGCCGTGCTCACCGCCATGGGCATCAACCTGAAAGACCTCACCACCGAGGTCGTCGAAGGTCTTGATATCGCCGATGCCGCCCTGGCCTACAACAACCGTGGCGGCAAGCGCATCGCCCTGCTGGCAGTGCTCAGCGACAAGGTGCTGCGCATGGCCGACGTGGACCAGCCCGTGTACTACGCACAAGTGGACTGGAAGGCCGCCTGCAAGATGGCCATGAAACACGACATCAAGTACTACGACCTGCCCAAGACGCTGCCCGTGCGCCGCGACTTGGCACTGCTCGTGGACCACGGCGTGAGTTATGACGACATTCGTCGCGTGGTGCTCGCCAGCGAGCGCAAGTTGTTGCGCGACGTCACCCTCTTCGACGTCTACGAGAGCAACAAACTCGCCGCCGGCAAGAAGAGTTATGCCATCGCCATCACCCTGCAAGACGACATCAAGACCTTGCAGGACAAGCAAATCGACGCCATCATGAGCAAGATTATCAAGAACTTGGAGAACCAGTTGGGTGCCCAACTGCGATGAGCACACTAAAAAGCACATATTTAATCATCACAAAATAAAAAAGAAACAATATGGGAAGAGCATTTGAATATCGCAAGGCCCGCAAGCTGAAACGCTGGGGCAGCATGAGCCGCACGTTCACCAAGATTGGCAAGGAAATCACCATGGCCGTGAAGGCCGGTGGTCCGGACCCCACAGCCAACTCTCGTCTGCGCGCCCTCATC
>CACWKM010000010.1 GCA_902761475.1 uncultured Bacteroidales bacterium | reverse complement strand
CCTGACCGACATCAACAAGGTGAAAATCTATGCCGTGGACAGTTACATGCAGAATGCGGCCATCACCAATTTTGACTTGCGTGTGTGCTCGGGCGTAGAGGTGAACAACTGCTTGATTTCCAACATCAACAACTGCCAGATGTCGGGCAATCTGTGGCTGCGCGGCGCCACGAGCGACGTCAACATCCACGACAACCGCTTCGTCAAGTATGGCAACGACGAGGCCATCGCCATCTGGGACCGGCAGACCAACGCCTACGACTATGACAGCAAACTCTCGCGCGAGGTGACGAAACGCAACGTCAGGGTGGCCAACAATGTCATCGACTATGGCTACAAGGGCAAGGACAAGGCGCCCATGGTGCACCAGGTGCTCTTTGCCGTGTTCACCGACTACTACCGCACCAAGTATCCGTGCCACTTCCACGGCCTGTATATCGAGGGCAACACCTTCAACATCACCGACCCCATTTCGCGCACACTCACCGTGGCATTTGACCCCGCCGACGAACACTCCGACATCTACGTGCGCAACAACACGTTCAACTACAAGTACAAAAAGAGCGACCTCACCTACCAGAAGAACGACATCGACATCCACGACGAGTCGCTCGGCGGCGACCCCATCCACTTCACCGACAACGTGACAAACTCTTACTGCGAGGTGGAGTCGCCCTTTGGCACTAACGGCAACAACCATGTGCTCATGCACGGCGGCGTGCTGGACTATGCCCGCAACACCCTCAACGGCCCGGGCACGCAGTTCATGTGGATTGCCACCGAAGGAGGCGATGTCACGCTCACCGAGAACTACCTGAACAACGTGAACGTGCTGGCGTCGGTATCCTCGGGCGACAGCGTGGCACATGCCAGCATCACCGCCACCGGCAACTACATCACCGGCAAGAGCGAGATTTACTGCAAAAACGTGAAACGCCTCGACCTGAACTTCACCAGCAACACCATGCAGTGCACCAGCGGCAGTTTCTTCCTGCAAGATTTTGCCACCGAAGGCAACGTGGTGTTCAACTATAACACGGTGACCATCGCCAATGGCGGCGGCCACCTGATGACCTACTGGGGCAAGGGCAACACCGCCAAGCGCCGTTTCAAGCGACTCGAAGTGGTGGGCAACTCGTTCCAGGGTGTGGACAAGAACTCGTGGCTCAAGCATTTCCTCACCGTCGACAGGCGCGAGGTGCGCAACAACTCATTCCGCTAATGAACGTCCTGCTCATCAACCTCATCCTCACCACCGCCGAGAAAGGCGTGATTGCTCGTCGCGAGTCTATCAAGGACACGATGATATGCAACTTTGCGCGCGGCTTTGTCGCTGCCGGACACACGGTGACCATCGCGGCGGCCCAGGATTTCCGGCCCACGACGGCCGAGGACTATGAGTTTGAGGTCGTCTATTTTGCCTCGCGCTGGCCCAAGGTGTTCAAGCCCCACTTGCTCCCCTTCCCGGCAAACTTCGGCCAGTGGCTGCGAGCGCACGAGCGAGAGTATGACATGGTGGTCACAAGCGAGGCATTTTCCATCGGCACGCTCATGGCGGCACGCGTGTGTCCGCACAAACTGGTCATTTGGCAGGAGATGGCCTATCACCAGCGCATGATGCTGAAGTTGCCCTCACGATTCTGGTACAACGTGGTGGCACGCGCCACCATGCGCCAATGCCTGGTGGTGGCACGCTCACAAGCCGCGCAGCAGTTCATCGCACAATACTTGCCGCAGGTGAGCCCGCACATCGTGGACCATGGCGCCAACGCGCAGGTGCTCTATCCCGGCGACGAGGCCGACGAGGCCTTCATCGTGGTGTCGCAACTGGTGCCGCGCAAGCGTGTGGACACCATCATCAATGCCTTCGCACGACTGGTGGCGAAGCCCGAATATGCTCACTACAAACTGCACATCGTGGGCGATGGCGACCAGGCGCAAGCCTTGCGAGAGCAAGTCAAAGGTGCCCGACTGGAGCGCAACGTGCTGTTCCACGGATTCTTGCGGCATCACGAGATGGCGCCCTTGCTGCGACGCGCCAAAGCCATGCTGGTCAACACCAGCATGGACCTGAACATGGTGTCGATTCCCGAGGCCATCGTCAGCGGCACGCCCGTGGTGACCAACACCATGCCCACCACCGCCACGTTCATCGCACAAAACCACTTGGGCATCGCGCGCGACGAGTGGGACGAGAACGACCTGATAGACATCATCGACCACTACGACGACTACCATGCCGCGTGCGTGGCCGTGCGCGACGGACTCACCAATGTGGGCTGTGCCAAGCGCATGGTGCAAATTTTCAACGATTGGAAAAAGTCATGAAGATACTCTTAGTCAACAAGTTCTACTACCGCCGCGGTGGCGACTGCGTGGTGGTGCTCAACACCGAGGCACTGCTGCGCGACATGGGTCACGAGGTGGCGGTGTTCTCCATGAACTACCCCGACAACCTGCCGTGCGAGCAGCAAGACTACTTTGCCAGCGAGGTGCAGTTTGCCGGCGGCATAGGTGCCAAAGTGGCGGCACTGCGCCGCACACTGGGACAGGGCGACGTGGTGGCACAGTTCAAGCGGCTGCTCCACGACTTTGCCCCCGACGTGGTGCACCTGCACAACATCCACTCCTACATCTCGCCCGTGGTGGCACAACTTGCCCACGAGGCCGGATGCCGCGTGGTGTGGACGCTCCATGACTACAAGTTGCTGTGCCCGTCCTATGCCTGCCAGCGCGACGGCAAGCCCTGCGAACTGTGTTTTCACGACAAGAGCCACGTGGTGCGCACGCGCTGCATGAAGGGTTCGCTCGCCGCCAGCGTCATCGCATGGCTCGAGGCGAAAAAATGGAACCGCAAGGTGCTCGAGCGCTACACCCACACGTTCATCTGCCCCAGCCAGTTCATGGCCGACAAGATGCGCCAGGGCGGCTTTGACCCCGCCAAACTCAAGGTGTTGTGCAACTTTGTGGACCCCGAGAAACTTGCACGCTTCGAGCAAACCGACACCGCCCAGCGCAGCGACTACTATTGCTATGTGGGCCGCCTGTCGGAGGAAAAAGGCGTCGAGGCCCTGCTCGAGGCGGCTGCCGCACTGCCCTTCAAACTCATGGTGGCTGGAGGTGGACCCCTCGAAGCCGAACTGCGCCAGCGCTACGGCGACAGACCCAACATCACCTTCCTGGGCATGGTCGATGGCGAACGCGTGGCCACGCTGCTCGCCGGAGCACGCTGCTCGGTCATGCCGTCGCGATGCTACGACAACAACCCGCTGGGAGTGATTGAGTCGCTGTGCTCGGGAACACCGGTCGTGGGCACGCCCATGGGAGGCATCCCCGAACTCGTGGCCAAAGACCACGGCATCGTCACCGCCGACTGCACACCCGCAGCCATCGCAGCGGCACTGCACAACGCATTTGAGCGCAAGTGGGACTACAACGCCATCAAGCAAGAATCGCTCAAACTATTCTCGCCCGAAACACACTATCAAAAACTATTGAACATCTACTCTTCGTGAACAATCTTTGACGCTTAGAGGGCCATAATGATGGCCATGTTGCAGAAAATTGTTAACTTTGCACAATATTTCGTAATTACTATTGTTATAATAGTAAAAGTTAACTTTTTAGATATCGTATGAAAAGCGTCAAACAGGGTAGTTTGATTGTCACCTTTCGTTGTAACGCCAAGTGCAATATGTGCAACATTTGGCAGCATCAGACGCACCCCGACGAAGAAATAGATCCCTCGTTCTACGAGAAATTGCCCGATGGCCTCCGCATCAACATCACTGGCGGAGAGGCAACCATCCGCAAGGACATCGACCGCATCTTTGAGATTTTGTATCCCAAGGCTGCGCTTTTGGAGTTGAGCACCAACGGTTACAACACCGAGAAAATCGTGGAACTGGCCAACAAGTACCCCAACATCCTCATTCGCGTGAGTGTGGAGGGGCTTCCGCACATCAACGACACCAAACGCGGCCTCGTGAACGGATTTGACCACGCCCTGCGCACCATGCTCGAACTCAAGAAGACCAAGTGCAAGAACATCGGTTTCAGCGTCGTCATCTCTCCCGACAACTATCGCGACCTGCTCTCGCTCTACGAACTGTGCGTGGCACTCGACGTGGAGTTGGGCAATTCGGCAGTGCACAACTCGTGGTATTTCCACAAGCACGACAACCAGATTGTGAGCGAAGACGCACTGCGTCAGCACGAACTCTTCGTCAAGGCCTTGCTCACCAGCAAGCGCCGCCGCTGGAAAGACCGCCTCAAGGACTATGGTCGCGCCTATTTCAACCGCTCCATCCATCGCCGTCTGCGTGGCGACGAAGCCGGTTACAGGCCCGCTTGTGGCGCACTCTCCGACTTCTTCTTCATCGACCCCTGGGGCAACGTGTCGCCCTGCAACGGCAGCGCCGAGGAGTGGATTATCGGCAACATCAAGGAGGACACCTACGAGAACATCATCAACAGCGACCGTGCGCGCGAGGTGATGGAAAAGGTGAAATCGTGCAAGCGCAACTGCGCGTTTATCGTCACCGAGCGTCATGACATGGTGCGTCGTCCCTGGGTGCCCATCATGTGGGTCATCAAGAACAAATGGCGCACGTGGCGCGGTAAGGACATTTGCTGGGATTAACGACGGTGACGGTAGCGGTGATAGGCACGCGCGGCTTCCCTGGCGTGCAGGGAGGCGTGGAGATGCACAGCCAGCATCTCTACACCACCATGAGCCGCAATTTCGACGACATCACCGTGCGCGTGTATCGCCGCAAGCCCTATCTCACCGAGCAGTCGGCCACCACATTTCCACACATCGAATACATTGACCTCCCCTCGACCCGCATCAAGGGCTTCGAGGCGATGTTTCACACCCTGCTGTGCGTACTCCACATCGCGGTGCACCGCCCCGCCGTGGTCCACGTGCACAACATCGGGCCCGGACTGTTCACACCGCTGCTGCGCCTGCTCGGGCTCAAAGTGGTGCTCACCTACCACAGCCCCAACTACGAGCACGCCAAGTGGGGAGCATTGGCACGACGCATCCTGCGACTGGGCGAATGGCTGAGCCTGAAATGCGCGCACAAGGTGATTTTTGTCAACAAGTTCCAGCAAGAAAAATGCGGCGCCATCGCCATGAAAAAGGGTGTGTACATTCCCAATGGCATCGACCCCGCCCGGCCCACCGCCACCACGTCGTTCCTGGAGCGTCACGGCATCGTGGCTGGCAACTATGTGCTCGCCGTGGGGCGCATCACCCCCGAGAAAGGTTTTGAGCACCTCATCGCAGCGGCGCAGCAAGTCGACGAGGTGCAGCAAGTGGTGATTGCCGGAGCCAGCGACCACGACAACGCCTACAAGGAGCGCCTGCAAGCGCTCGACGTGAATCACAAGGTTGTTTTTACGGGATTTACCGCCGGCGACGACCTAAGCCAACTTTATAGCCATGCCCGCGTGTATGCACTCTCGTCGGTCAACGAAGGATTTCCGCTCGTGCTGCTCGAGGCCATGAGTTACGGCCTGCCCATCGTGGCCAGCGACATCCCCGCCACCCACCTCGTGACATTGCCGCACGACAGTTATTTCACCGCCGGCGACGCCCAAGCGCTGGCAACGGCATTGCAGCACGCGCTCAATGCGCCCGCTCACGAGGCCATCGCCTACGAACTGTCGAGTTACAACTGGGACAACATCGCGCAATCCACGCTTGAGGTCTATCAGCAAGTAAACCAATAACACATCATCGCGCAACAGGACGCACCGGCACATCGATGAGTGAGCCGTCGGCCTGCTCGTCGTCGGGCAGCGGGTTGGGGTCGGGATGCGACACCATGCGTTGCCAGCGCAGGTCCAAATAATCCAATTTCGCGCGGAGCCACCTCTTGTAGTACTTGACGGAGACATCGACGCTGTTGCCGTTATATTCCGGCCAGCGCAATTTGTCACATTCCATGGCTTTGCGCACCGGGTCGGCCATCGTGCCGATGAACTCCATGAACGCCTCGGCTTGCTCAGGATAGAACTTTCGCCACATCAGGGTCATGGTCTTGCGCAAGTGCGGCGACTGGTAGCACTTGCCGATGAGGTGCGAGGCGAAAATCGAGGGATACTTCTCGTGGATGAGCGAAGTGGTGCCTTCGGCGCCAATGTAGAACGCGCTCTCCATGTCCCACAACGGACCGAACATGAAGCGCGCATCCTCGCCGCGGTCCTTGTAGAAGTAACAACTGCCGCTGAAGGCCTCCACATTGCACAGGATTTCCTGCACCATATAGAAGCGGGCGAAACTCTCCAGGTCGATGATGCGCCACATCTCGTTGGGCGACTTGCTCTTGTAGATGGCGTTATGCATCTGCCACAACCGGTCGGTGATGTAGCCCAGTTGCTCCGCGCTCATCACCTCGGGGCGTTCCACGGTCACACGCATGGGCAACTTCTGGCCCGGACTTGGAATCTCGATTTGGTTTTCCTCTATTTTGTTGGAGATTTCCAGCAACCAGCCGCCGGTAATCATGGCGGGGTCGGTCTCCTCGTCATCTTGCTCAACGATGTTGACACGGTCCTTGTCGATGCGGATTTTCTCGGTAATCCAGTATATACCCACATATCGGCCGTTCATCACCACCTCTACGGGTCGTTCGGCAGGCACATAGGGCATGCCCAGCATGCGGCCCAGTTCAAACCCCATCGTGTTTTTGAGCGGTGCGTTGACATGGGCCAGCAGCGTCCAGTGCTTGTTGGAATTCATGCCCAGCACGGCGGCTTTCTTGTCAAGTTTGAGACGATAGGGCTTCTTCTTTTGTGTCCACGACCAGTTGCCGCGTCCCTTGATTTGCAGTGCCAGTGGCTTGGCCTCGCTGCCCAGCGCCTGCACGTCGGGCAAATCGCAGGGATCGAGCCAGTAGGTGCCGCGCACATACTCGTCCTTGCTGGTCACCGCCACATAGCCCTCGGTGTCGATGTGCAGCACGGGCAACGTGCCGCTCGGCTGGAAGGCGGTGACACGCTGCTCGTGGTCAAAGCCGGCAGCGATGTTGATAATCGTCGACAGGTCGGAGGCGTTGACTTCGCCATCCTCGTTCAGGTCGTGCTCCACCCAGTATTGTCCCTCGACAATGTCGTTCACTGCCATGGAAATGTCCACAGCAGTCACCACGCCATCACCATTGAGGTCGCCCCACAGAGGACCATCGGCCAATGCCGGCAGCACCGTCCACAACATCACGAATGGGACAATAATGAGTCGTTTCATCACCATTTTTATATCATTTACACGTTGAAGCGAAACACCACGATGTCGCCATCTTGCATCACATAGTCCTTGCCCTCGGTGTGCATCTTGCCGGCCTCCTTCACAGCGGCCTCGCTGCCCAGGGCGATGTAGTCTTCATACTTGATGACCTCGGCCCTGATGAAACCTCGCTCAAAGTCGGTGTGAATCACGCCGGCGCACTGCGGTGCCTTGCTGCCGCGGCGGAACGTCCATGCGCGCACCTCCTTGGGGCCGGCGGTGAGGAAGGTCTCCAGGTTGAGCAGCGAATAGGCAGCCTTGATGAGGCGGTTCACACCGCTCTCCTCCAGACCTATCTCGGCGAGGAACATCTGGCGCTCCTCGTAGGTGTCGAGTTCGGCAATCTCGGCCTCGGTCTGTGCTGCCACCACGAGAATCTCGGCGGCTTCGTCCTTCACCGCCTCGCGCACGGCCTCCACATAGTGGTTGCCGGTGGCTGCGCTGCTGTCGTCCACGTTGCACACATAGAGCACGGGCTTGCTGGTGAGCAAGAACAGGTCGTGGGCCACACGCTCCTCGTCCTTGTTGAGCAACTCCACGGTGCGTGCGCTCTTGCCCTGTTCCAACGCCTCCTTGAAGCGCAGCAGCACCTCATATTGCACCTTGGCGTCGCGGTCGCCGCCGGTCTGGGCCTGCTTTTGCACGCGGGCAATGCGGCTGTCGATGGTCTCCAAGTCGCGCAACTGCAACTCCAGGTCGATGACCTCCTTGTCGCGAACCGGGTCCACGGTGCCGTCCACATGTGTGATGTTGTCGTCGTCGAAGCAACGCAGCACATGGATGATGGCGTCGGTCTGGCGGATGTTGGCCAAGAACTTGTTGCCCAATCCCTCGCCGCGCGACGCGCCCTTGACCAGGCCGGCGATGTCCACAATCTCGACCGTGGTGGGAACGATGCGCTCGGGGTGGACAAGTTCGGCCAGACGATTCAATCGCTCGTCGGGAACAGTTATTACGCCCACATTAGGCTCGATGGTGCAAAAAGGGAAATTGGCGCTCTGCGCCTTGGCGTTCGACAGACAGTTGAACAAAGTCGACTTTCCCACGTTGGGAAGTCCCACAATACCACATTGAAGTGCCATTATTTAATAATTCAGAATGATAGTTTTTTACGAATTTATTATTGTAACGCGTTGATTGTCTCGGTCTTGACTCGGAAGAAGTTGTTGCGCTGGCTGTCTTGCAACAGGCGATAGTCGCCGTTGTGTCCCCAGTCGGCCGGCTCGTCATAGATGCTCATGTCCTCGCCGGTGTCGTTGCTCACATAGGGCCTGATGCGCTCTTGCAACTCCTTGATGCGCTCGGTGGCCTGGTTGTAGTGCAACGGGCCAGTGGTGGGGTTCACGAGTTCCTTGAGGTATTTCACATAGATGGCACGGAAGTCTTCGTAGTCCATCAGGCGCTGAATCAAGGGGATGGTGGTCATGCCCCACTGCAACGGGTTTTGGCGGCCAGCGTCGGTCTGGGCGCCGCAGTTTATGCTCGTGCCAAGCGTGTTGTCGTAGTCATAGGGGATGAAATATATCTTGTAGTCGTAGATATCCTCGGTGGTGAAGTACAGGTAGTAGTTGTTGCCGTTGTTCCAGTAGTCGTCCCAACTGCCCAGCGCCACGCTGGTGGCATAGGTGCGCAGCAAAAAGTCCACGTCGCACACCTGCTGAATCCAGTTGTAGAAACTCTCGCGGCCCTTGCCGTTGAGTTTGAGCATGAAGTCCACAATCTGTGCCTTGGCGTTGTCGAAGCGCTTAGTGTTGGTCTCCAGCGTGTAGGTGTGGTTGTCGTCGCTGTCGTCGTCATACCAGAAGTCGGCGTTGGTGTTGTTGAGCGCCGCCTGACCGTTGACATACTTGCACTTCCACAAGTTGCCCTTGTGGGTGCCGTAGAGGTCCTCGGTGTTGCGGTTTTTGAGGTAGTTCTCGTCGATGGGCTCGTTCATCTCATACACGCCGAAGTAGGCCTCCTGGGGGTCGCCCTCCACCTTGAGCCACAGGCGGCAATACACGCTGCGCGGAGCCGTCCACACGCCAAAGTCGCGGAAGGTGTTGAAACACATCAACTCGCGCACATAGTTGGGGTCGTCCTTGAACCACTTGAGGTGGAGTTTGCGAATGCCCTCGATGGTGTGGTCCTCGTCCTTGTGATACTTGCGCAGGTTGATGCCGAAGTGCGCATGGTGCCAGTCGGGATTGGCGTGGTGCATCTCGCCCTGCCAGCCCTCGGGGCGGCGACGCGAGGTGTTGCCCTTGAGCCTCAGGCCCACGCTGTCGATGACGGTGGTCTCGCCACCCTTGATATAGGTGAACTGGCTCGCCACGATATATTGCTTGGTGTGCGGATTGGCGTCGTAGTTGCTTAGCAACTCGTTCCAGTCCTTGGGCTTCACCAGGATGTGTATCTCGGGAATCACGCTGTGGTCCCACACATAGGCATATCCATCAACGGGCTCTGGCTCGGGTTCGGGCACATAGAGTCCGGCGAGGATGTTCACTATCAGGCCCACGTCGGCACTGGTCACCTCACCGTCGCCGTTCACGTCGGCGGCAGCATTGGTGCTCAGGCCAGCGAGCACGTTGACGACCTCGGCCACGTCGGTGCTGGTGACCGCGCCGTCGCCGTTCACGTCGCCCACGATGGCCGCCGCAGGCAGCCAACTCAGGGCTATCACGAATACTGTAGAGAGTAATTTTGTTCGCATGATGAGTTACTTGCGACCGCTTACGCCGCAATATAGCCACAAAATTACACTTTTATTGCGAATTAGGCAACCCAACAGCCCTAAAATCTTCTCAATCAAATAACTGCTTGAGGATGGCCGGCGAGCGCAACGTCCCTATGGCGCTGTGGTGGAGCCGATAGTAGGTGATACACGTGTCGAGCACGCGATTGCGCTCGTCGCGCGTGAAGCGAAACAGCATCATGTTGGCCATGGTCATGCGCGAGAGGGTGCGCAGCACGCGGGCCTCCTCGGGGCGCAGATGCTCATGGCCAGGACGCGGAGAGTGCACAAACACGCCCTCGGTCATGTCAAACCAGTAGCCGTCGGCATAGGTGGACATGTCGGGCTGGATGCCCAGGAAAGCACCCAGGTGATAGAGGAAACAGATGTGGAAATTGGCAAAGCCGCGCTCCAGGGCCTCGAGCAGTTCCACCGCCGTGGTGATGTAGCGCCACAGGCCCTCGTTGCGCTCGTGCTCACGGATGGTGTGCGTGAGCAACTCGGCCATGAACATGGCGATGGCGTTCTTGCGAGGGTCGGCATAGAGCGTGGTGAGCGGCACCGTGCGACGCAGGTCGTGCATCATCGCCAGGTCGCGGCCAGGCATGAGACGCGCCTCGAGCGACACCAGCGACAGCGGCATGAGCATCGCATTGCGCATGCGAGCGCCGCGAGTGGCACCCTGCGCAACAAGAAAGCCCATCAACCCGCGACGGTCGGTGTAGATGTGCACGATGTTGTGGCGCTCGTTATACTTCACCACATTCAGCACCACGCCCTGCAAACTCTCATACATAACGCTCCTCAAAAAAAAACGACAACACAAAGTTACAGTTTTCTCGCTAAACGGGCAAGTCCTCAAGGTCCTTAAAGTCTTTAAAGTCCTTAAGGTCTTTAGGGTCAAAAAATGCTAAAAAAATGGTTTTGAGGGGTCAAGATTTGGTCAATTCAAAAAACAATCGTATATTTGCAGTCGCTTTTTGCAAAAAAGCCACCTGTGGCCCATTCGTCTATCGGCTAGGACGCAAGATTTTCATTCTTGAAAGAGCAGTTCGATTCTGCTATGGGCTACCACATAACATATTGATTATAAAACAAAAAAACAAAACATTTTTCAACGAATTATGGCAAACCATAAATCAGCATTAAAGAGAATTCGCCAGAGCGAGGCTCGCCGCCTTCGCAACCGTTACTACGCCAAGACCATGCGCAACGCCGTTCGCGACCTGCGCAACATGACCGATGCCGCTCAGGCCGCCGAGGCTGTGAAGCGCGTGTCGTCGATGCTCGACAAACTGGCTGGCAAGAACGTGATTTCGAAGAACAAGGCCGCCAACCTCAAGAGCAAACTCGCCAAGCACACCAACAAACTGAGTGCCTAAGACACTGGCATTCGGCGCGCTGGGATAGCGCCGTGAGGCAACCACGCCTCACAACCACGCAACAACAAGGGGCCCATTCGTCTATCGGCTAGGACGCAAGATTTTCATTCTTGAAAGAGCAGTTCGATTCTGCTATGGGCTACCGAGAGTAGCGTTAAGCATTTTCGCTTAACGCTTTTTGTCGTTGAGAGGACTATAGAGGATGAGAGAGGACGGGGAGAGGACGAGAGAGGAATTTGGGGGCAACTTGTTGCACGTGTGGGGAAAATGTGTTAACTTTGTAGTTTAAAATGTGCAAAACAACAAACGAAACACGATAGCAACATGAAACTCAAGAACGTATTATTGGGCGTGGGGCTGCTGTTGCCCGCTCTGGCCAGCGCACAGCCCATGGTGATCAACACCGAGGCGGCCGGCTTCCTGGAGCGCGGCAAACTCATGTATGAGACCCACAACTATGCCGGTGCCATCGACCAACTGAGCCATGTGGGCGAGTTGCCCTGCACCGCCGCCGAGCAAGAGCAGGCCGACTTCTACATGGCACTGAGCCACTTCGAGCGTGGCGAGGAAAGCAGCATCGACGCGCTGCTCGACTTCATCGAGGCAAACCCCTCGTCGCTGCTCGTCCAGCAAGCCCAACTCAAGGTGGGCAACTACTACTTCTATCGCGGCGACTGGGAGAATGCTCTGTCGAGTTATTCGCTGGTGCGCGAAGGTGCCCTCGACGGCGATGCCAACGAGGACGTGCTCTACCGCCGCGCCTACTGCCGTCTGCGCCTGGGAGAGTATGACGCCGCACGACCCCTCTATGCGCGACTGAGCAACACACGGCGATATGCCGAGGCGGCGCAATTCTACGACGCCTACATCGACTATGCCGACGGCCGTTACGACGATGCCATGGAAATTTTCCAGGCCATCAACCCCGAGGGCGAACTCGGCTATCAGTCGCAATACTATGTGACGCAAATCAACTACCACAAGCAGCAGTTTGCCGACGTGATTAAGCAGGGCCGCGCGCTGCTCGACGAGCATGCCAACGACTACTTCGACGCCGAGTTGAACCGTCTGCTGGGCGAGAGTTACTACCACACGGGCAACAAGACCATGGCGCGCAAGTACCTGCGCGACTACCTCGACAACCCCGAGGGCGAGCCCTACCGCACGGCGGGTTACACCATGGGTGTGCTCGACTATGAGGACGGGCAGTATGAGCGCGCGGTGAACGAACTCTCGCTGGCGTTGAACCAGAGCGACGCGCTGGCACAGAGCGCCTACCTCTACACCGGACAATGCCGCATCAAACTCGGCGACCTCAACGGCGCAGCGCGCGCCTTTGAGCAAGCCGCCGGCATGGACTTTGACAAGGGCGTGAAGGAAACCGCGTTCTACAACTACGCCGTGAGCCAGAACCAGGGCGCACGCACGCCGTTCGACAAGTCCATCGACATGCTCGAGCAGTTCCTCAACGACTACCCCAAGAGCAAGCACCGCGACACCGTGGAGGGATATCTCGTGGATGCCTACACCGGCACCACCGACTACCAGCGCGCACTCACCAGCATCAATCACATCAAGAACCCCAGCGCCAAGGTGCAGCGCGCCAAGCAGATTGTGCTCTACAACCTGGGCATCCAGAGCCTGAACAACAACCAGAACAACGACGCGGTGAACTACCTCAAGCAAGCCGTGGCTCTGGGTCAGCAGGACAAAGCGGTGCTCAACGAGAGCCGTCTGTGGCTCGCCGAGGCGCAATATCGTCTGGGCGACTACAAACAAGCCGCCGCCAACCAGCAGGCCTATGTGAAAGCGGCCTCCAAGAGCGACGACAACTATGCTCTGGCTCAGTACAACCTGGGCTATAGCCTCTACCAGCAGCGCCAGTACACCCAAGCGCGCACGGCCTTTGAGAACGCCGTCGCCGCCAAGGGGCTGAGCGCCGACCTGCTCGCCGACGCTTACAACCGCATTGGCGACACCCAATACTATGCCGCCGACTACACCGCCGCACAGGCCAGTTACGACCGCGCCCTGCAAGCCGACAAGGGCGGAGCGCGCGACTATGCCATGTTCCAGAAGGCCATGATGGCGGCGCACGCACGCCAGTATGACGCTGCCGTCACCTCCTTCGACGAACTGCTCAAGGCCTACCCCAACTCGCAATATGCCCCCCAAGCCATGCTCGAAAAGGCCACCGCACTGCTTGCCACCGGCAAGAACGACCAAGCACTGAAGGCCTACCAGGCTGTCACTGCCGCCTATCCCAAGAGCGTAGAGGCACGCAAGGCACTCCTGCAAACGGCCATCGTCAACAAAGAGTTGGAGCGCACCGACGCCGCATTGCAGGCCTATCGTGAGGTCATCAAGAAATATCCCTCGAGCGACGAGGCCGTGGCTGCCGCCGAGGACATGAAACGCATCCACGCCGACAACGGCACGCTGGCCGAGTTCCAGAGTTTCCTCAAGAGCGTGCCCGGCGCACCGGCCCTCGACGTGAACGAGGTGGACCGCCTCACCTTTGAGGCTGCCGAGAAGGCGGCCATCGCCACCAAGCCGTCGATCGCCAAGATGGAGCAATACCTGCAACAAAATCCCAAGGGCGCATATCGCGACCGCGCACTCTACTACATCGCGCGCCACCACTATGCCAAGGGCGACTACAACCAGGCCATCGCCAACCTTGACGAGGCACTGAAGATGAGCCCCGACGCCTCGTTTGCCGAGGACGCCCTGGCCATGCGCAGCGACATCTTGCTGCGTCAGGGCAAGAGCGCCGAGGCACTGAAGAGTTACAAAGACCTGGTGGAGCGCTCATCGAGCGACGACAACCGCCTGGTGGCTCGCCTGGGACTGATGCGCGCCGCCAAGGCCGCCAACCAGTGGAGCGAACTGCAGCAAGTGGCCGACGCCCTCGTGCATCAAGGCGGACTCACCGCAGCCGAGGAGAAGGAAGTGACCATGAACCGCGCCATCGCCGCCTCGCACCTGGGCAAGAGCGAGCAAGCCATGGCCGACCTGAAGAAACTCGCCG
Source organism: uncultured Bacteroidales bacterium (assembly GCA_902761475.1). Classification (GTDB taxonomy): domain Bacteria; phylum Bacteroidota; class Bacteroidia; order Bacteroidales; family Muribaculaceae; genus Sodaliphilus. Next base: position 6,960 of record CACWKM010000010.1, on the reverse strand, counting down.
CCGACCCGCAGAGCGAGGTGGGCGCACAGGCCGCCGTGGAACTCGCCACCATGCAATTTGAGGCCGGCAACTACAAGCAGGCCGAGCGCACACTCAACAACTTCATCGACGCCGGAACGCCCCACAGTTACTACCTGGCAAAGGGATTCCTCCTGCTGAGTGACATCTACGCCAAGCAAGGCAAGACGGCCGACGCCATCGACTACCTGCAGAGCCTGCGCAGCAACTATCCCGGCAAGGAGAAGGAGATTTTCGACGCCATCGACAGCCGCCTGAAGACCCTGGGCAAGGGCAAGGCGAATGCCGGCAAATCGGCCGCCAGCAGCGACAACAGCAAGAAGAGCGGCAAGAAGAAATGACACCTCACATCGGGCACTTGACTAACACTATAAAATAACTTCACATCACTCACTACGCGATGAAAACAAGACGATATATCATCATGCTGGCTGTCGCTCTGGCGGCACTGAGCATCAATGCGCAGAACCAAAAGGAGGATTTGCACAAGGAAATCACGCTCGACAAGGACTTCGTCCCCGTCGAGAAAAAGGCCACGAAGAAGAATGCGCTCCCCGCCGTGGCTCGCCCCAAGTTGAGCACCAGCGCCACCAAACTGAACTATAGCGACAGGGTGCAGCCCACCGAGGTGACCACCGACATTCCCACGCTGTTGCCCTATGGCTATCGCACGGCGCACCTGTTCAACGACAAGCGCGGCTACTTCCTGGTGGGCGGCGGCACGCAGGCCAACTTCACCGGCGCCTTTGGCTACCGCATCGTCGATACGGAGAAAAACAAGGTCGCGCTGTGGCTGCAGCACAACAGTTCGTGGAACGGCCGCAACAGCAGCATGGAACTGCCCGACGGCATGGAACGCGTCAAGCAGCAACTCAACGACAACCTGCTCAAACTGGACTACACCGGCCAAGTGGGAAAAGGCACCCTTGAACTGGGCCTCAACGGCCACCTCGACAACTTCAACTACTATGGTGGCTGGATGCCCTACAACCGCACGGGCGCCTATGTGGACTGGGGCAAACTCAAGCAGACCTACCACCACGTTGACGCCCACGGCGCGTGGAGCAGTTCGCTCACCGTGCGCGACGACCACGAGGTGAGTTACAACGCCGGCCTGCAAGTGGGTCACAGCGGGTATGCCGAGGGCATCGACTACAACAAGGGCATCCAGGAGACGGCCTTCACTGCCAACGTGGGCGCCGGATACACCCTGGCAAGCGGCTCCATCGTGGGTTTGAACATCAACGGCGAGTATCTCAAGCACAACATCAAGGCCATCAACGACAACTATAGCCGCGGCATGATTACCTTCAACCCCTACTACACGCTCGACGGTGCCCGTTATCACCTGCACGCCGGCGTGAACATGCACGCGTCGATGAGCGATGGCGCCACGCTGCGCTTCTCGCCCGACGTGCGCTTCGATGCCGAACTGGCTGGTGGCCTGTCGTTCTTTGCCAGTGCCACGGGCGGCAAGGACATGGGCTACATCGACCCTGTGCACACCCTCTACCGCTATGCCTACCCAGTGTCGCACTGCTATAGCATCTACACGCCCGTCGATGCCGAGGCAGGCTTCGCCATTGGTCCCTTTGCCGGCTTCACGGCTCGCCTGGCCGCCAGTTATGCCATCGTCAAGGGCACGCTCGACCCGGTGATGTATGAGGAACTCGCTTGGCAAACCGACCCCGACCCCACGGCGGTGTCGTACGAGCAGCAGATGCTCGCACGCGGTGCCGCCACCCACTTTGTGGGTCACGACGCACGCGGCTTCATGGTGAGCGCCGAACTTGGTTACAAGTACCGCTCGCTGGTCGATGCCAAGTTCCGCATCCGCTATGCGCCGTCGGACGACGACTTCAACACGCATCGCTACACACGCACCTACGACTTGGGCGCCCACGGCGGCAGCATTGAAATTGGCGCCAGCGTCGATGTCACGCCCATCAAGCCCTTGACGCTCAACGTGGGCTTCGACTTTGTGGGTGAGCGCTGTTATGCGCAGCACATCGGCGGCGATGACTACATCTGGGAAGACATGCGCGACATCGTGGACCTGCATCTGGGTGCCAGTTACCGCATCGACAAGTCGCTCTCGGTGTGGGCACGCGCCAGCAACCTGCTCAACAAGCGTTGGGACATCTTCTACGGCATGGGCGCACAGCGCATTAACGCTATGGTGGGCTTGCAAGTCACGTTCTAAACACGCGGTTTCATGCTTTTGTGATTGTTCCACGAGTTATTAACAATTCAGGCGACTTATACACAATTTAGGCATTTTAACGGTGATTTTGCGCCACTTTTGCGCTAAAATTTGTTCCTTTGCAACCTAAAAATTCTTGTGGAACAATTTTAAACACATCTATGGGTAAAACAATAGCAATCGCCAACCAGAAGGGTGGCGTGGGCAAGACCACTACGGCCATCAACCTGGCGGCCTCGCTGGCGGTGCGCAAGAAACGCGTGCTGCTCATCGATGCCGACCCCCAGGCCAACGCCACCAGCGGACTGGGAGTGGACCCAAAATCCATGTCGTCGAGCATCTATGAGTGCCTCGTCGACGACTACCCCATGCATAGCGCAGCCGTGCCGACGTGTGTCGACGGGCTGGACATCATAGGCTCACGCATCGACCTGGTGGGCGCTGAGTTGGAACTCATCAACAAGGCCGACCGCGAGAACGTGTTGCGCCGCAGCATCGCCGACGTGAAGGGCAACTACGACTACGTGCTCATCGACTGCAGCCCCTCGCTGGGACTGATTACCGTGAACGCCCTCACCGCAGCCGACAGCGTCATCATACCCGTGCAAGCCGAGTATTTCGCACTCGAGGGCATCAGCAAACTCCTCAACACCGTGCGCATCATCAAGGGCAAACTCAACCCCGGCCTGCGCATCGAGGGATTCCTGCTCACCATGTACGACGCACGATTGAGGCTCGCCAACCAAATCTATGAGGAACTGAAGAGCCACTTCGGCGACATGGTGTTCAACACGGTAATACCGCGCAACATCCGCCTGAGCGAAGCACCAAGCCACGGGCTGCCGGCCATCCTCTACGACCCCAACAGCCGCGGAGCCACCAGCCACATGCAACTGGCCAAGGAAATCATCGCCAAGAACAGGTTGGGCAAGTAACCAAACATTCATCTCACTAACGCTATTCATCAGTCATGAAACGAAACGCGCTGGGGCGAGGCCTCGACTCGCTCATCTCAATGGACGACATACAGACCGGCGGCTCTTCGGCCATCACCGAGATTGCCATAGAGCAAATTACGCCCAACCCCGACCAACCTCGCACCACCTTCGACGAGACGGCGCTCGAGGAACTGGCGGTGAGCATTCGCGAACTGGGCATCATCCAGCCGCTCACCCTGCGTAGCGTGGGCACCAACGCCTACCAAATCATCTCGGGCGAGCGCCGCTATCGTGCCGCCAAACTCGCCGGACTGCGCAGCGTGCCCGCCTATGTGCGCACTGCCGGCGACACCGAAGTCACCGAGATGGCACTCATTGAGAACATCCAGCGAGAAGACCTCAACGCCATTGAGATTGCGCTCACATTCCGCAAACTCATTGACCAATACAACCTCACGCAGGAGCGACTGAGCGAGCGCATAGGCAAGAAACGCGCCACCATCGCCAACTTCCTGCGGCTGCTCAAACTGCCTGCCGAGGTGCAATTGGGACTGCGCGACCGCGCCGTGGACATGGGACACGCACGCGCACTGCTCTCCATCGAGAAACCGTCGCTGCAACTAAAACTCTACAACGAGATTTTGAAAAAAGGGCTCTCGGTGAGACAGGTGGAACAACTCGCCAAGCAGTACCAACTGGCCTCGCAGCAAGGCGATGCGGCACAAGCCTCATCCACGCGGCGCAACACCACCGACTACGCCATCATGCAACGCCACCTGGCCAACGCATTTGGCGTGCCCGTGAAGTTCGCCTGCGACCAGTCGGGCAAGGGGCGCATCACCTTCTCGTTCAAGAACGAGGCCGAATTAGAGAAAATCATAGGTATCTTTGACAAACTGAAAGCGTGAGTCGTCTTGCATCACATATCGGTCGTTGCGCGCAGCGCCTGTCCCTCGTCGTGGCGATGTGGGCGTGTGCCGCGTGTGTAGCAGCGGCCCACGATGCGATTCCCGTCGACTCGGTGGGTCTCGCCAGCGGCGACATGGTTGTCGACAGCGTGGCACAGGACACGCTGGTGAGGACACGCCCGGTGGCCGACCGCCATGTGCGGCAAGCAGTCACGCTGGAGCAACCCGAGACGAAACTCGACAGCGTGACCACGCTCACCATGGGCAAGGTGAGAGCCTTCAACCCCGACCCCGTGAGAGCGACGTGGCTCAGCGCACTGTGCCCGGGACTGGGACAAATCTATAACCGTCGCTACCCTACCGCGACGCCATGGACAACGACCCCGACACGCGCTCCTACATGAACTTCTTCCCGCGCACCACGCAGGAAAGCAGCCTCGACAAGACGTGGCTGCAAAACGTGCTCAAGCGCAAGCGCGACTACTACCGGCGCTACCGCGACATTTGTATCGCAGCCATGGTGGGCGTCTACATCCTGAACATCGTCGACGCCTATGTCGATGCCTCGCTGTCGCACTTCGACATCTCACCCGACCTGTCGATGGACGTAGCACCGGCAATGCTCGAGCAACCCACGGGGAAACGACCCACGCTGGGACTGCAGTGCGCCATCAATTTTTAGAACACAATCATTTAAAAAACATCGAAATACAAGGACAGATGAACCGAACAAGAATTACCACACTCCTGGTTGCTGCGCTCGCCACCCTGGCAATGATGGCGGCACAGAAAAACTCCATCTTGTCGATCAAGCAAACCATCACCGACGACAACATCGTGTTCCCGGAGAGTTTTGAGACCGACACGCAAGAGTTAATGACCAACTGGTACTTGCAGAACTACACCATCCTCGACGCCGACGTGGAGAAGCGCTCGGCCGGCGAGGTGAGCGAGCAAGAATACATCAAGCGCCTGGCCGCGCTGCCCACCGAGATTGAGATGCCTTACAATCAGGTGGTGCGCTCCTACATCGACCGCTACATCAAGCGCAACCGCACCCTGGTGGAGGAGATGCTGGGCATGAGCCTCTACTACATGCCCATCTTTGAGCAAGCGCTGGAACAGGAACAGTTGCCGCTGGAACTAAAATATCTGCCCGTCATCGAGTCGGCACTCAACCCTAACGCCGTGTCGCGCGCGGGAGCCGCCGGACTGTGGCAGTTCATGGTGGGCACGGGCAAAGGACTCGGACTGGAGGTGAACTCGCTCGTGGACGAGCGCCGCGACCCCTATCGCTCGAGCACCATGGCAGCCACCTACCTCAAGAACCTCTTCAGCATCTACAACGACTGGTCGCTGGCCATCGCCGCCTATAACTGCGGCCCAGGCAACGTGAACAAGGCGTTGCGGCGTGCCGGAGGAGAGGGAGCCGACTTCTGGGCCATCTATCCCTATCTGCCGCGCGAGACCCGCGGCTATGTGCCCGCGTTCATCGCAGCAAACTATGTGATGACCTACTTCAAGCAGCACAACATCAGCCCCACGCTGGCCCGCAAGCCGCTCATCACCGACACCGTGGGCGTGACGCGACGCATTCACTTCAACCAAATCGCCGCCGTGCTCAATATGCCCGTGGAGGAACTCCGCGCACTCAACCCGCAGTATCGCCGCGACGTGATTCCTGGCGACAGCGAGCACTGCTACACCCTGGTACTGCCATCGCAACAGGTCTATAGTTACATCATGAGCGAGGACAGCATCGCCAGTTACGACCGCAACCTCTATGCGCATCGCGAAGTGGTGGAACCCACCGAGACCACCGTATCGCAGACCGAGAGCCGCCCCTACACCTGGGAGACGAAAACCGTGACCAGTTGGCACAAGGTGCGCAAGGGCGAGAACGCCGCCACCATTGCCAAGCGCTACGGCATGAGCACCTCGCAACTGGCAAGCCTCAACGGTCTGAAGCGAGGACGTGTGCAACGCGGACAATCACTCAAGGTGACCACCACCAAGCGCGTCAAGGTGTATCACGATGCCGAACCCACGTCGGGCGAAGGCAAGCAGGCATCGGCATCGGGCGACAACGACGAAGGTGAAGACGACAACAGCGAGGACGAGCAAATCGCCGAGGTGAAGCGCGTGCAGCAAGAGGCCAAGCAGGCCGAGACCACCAAGCGCGCCGAACGCGCCGAGCGCGAGCGCCAGCAAGCACGCCGCGCCGAGGAGCGCAAGACCACGCCGCGCGAAACGGGCTACAAGAACCGCCAGCAAGCTTCAGCATCGCACAGCAAGCACGAAAAGACGCCACGCACCACCTCGCACACCGTCAAGAAAGGCGAGTCGTGGTCGCGCATTGCCGACAGGGCCGGCATCAGCGTGACCGAGTTGAAGAAGGCCAATCCCAGCATCAAGGGCGACAAACTGCCCATGGGAGCCACCATCAAGGTGCCCGGCAAGGGCGGCAAGCAAGCCTCAGCCAAAGCCGGAAGGGGCAGTAGCAAAGTGTCGAGCGGAAAAAGCGCACGAGGCACCAAAGCACCGGCAAAAAGCGCCACCAAGAAGCGCAAACGCCGCTAAAAACACCCATCGCTCATAGGGCGAAAACACAGCGCAAAAACGGCACACCACTCTACAATGGGCGGTGTGCCGTTTTGTTCTTGACAAAGATTGTTGTATCTTTGTAACCTCATCTATATTAACACAATAGCACTATGAAAAAAATCCTATGGACACTGATAGGTGTCATCATTGCACTCGTCATCATCGGTGGTTTGGTGTGGCTCATCGACGGCCAGGAAGCCGTGTTCAAGGATTATTCGAAGCAGCTCGGGTCGATCAACCAGGATATCATCGCCGTCGTTCCCGCCCTGGAGGGCCTGCTCCCGTTCGC
>CACWKM010000009.1 GCA_902761475.1 uncultured Bacteroidales bacterium | reverse complement strand
TGAACGCAATCTGAATCTCCTCAGCGTTCTCGATGGCATAGGTGTAAACCTTGTTCTCGGCGTCATAGGTCATCTTCTTGCCGGCGTTGGCCTCCCAGGCCTGGCCCTCAAGCGTGCCCATCACATACAGGTCGTCGGGCTCGACAATCACAGGAGTAATCTCACCAGAGAACGTCACCTTGTGGGTCTCCATGTTCACGCTCACAGCATAGTTGCCAGCGGGCAGAACGAACGCGTGACCCGGCTCGCCAGTCTGAACGAGCGACAACTCTTGGCCCAAATACTGCGACTCAAACACGAAGTCGTTGCCGTCGGTGTCAGCACCCCAGCGATAAGCGGCAATGCCGTCCCAGTCATCCTTGTTAGCACCGAGTTTCGTCGTGAACGCAATCTGAATCTCCTCAGCGTTCTCGATGGCATAGGTGTAAACCTTGTTCTCGGCGTCATAGGACATCTTCTTGCCGGCGTTGGCCTCCCAGGCCTGGCCCTCAAGCGTGCCCATCACATACAGGTCGTCCGGTTCTGCGGGCTCACCGCCAACCACAGTAGCCTTGGTGTAGTCACCACCCGAAGGATACTCGTAGTAGACTGTTCCCTCAACGGAGAGGTCACTTGTTTGGTTGCCCTCACCGCCTTCACCATTGTTAAACACCACGCCCAGCGACTTGTAGGGCGCGGTAGCCTTGTAGTACGACACGCCATTCACCGTCTCGGTAGGCAACGTGTTGATTTGAGTACCTGGCCAACCGCCAAAAGGCACGGTTGAACCATTCTTGTTCCAGGCGTAGATGTGCGCCTTGGCATCGGTGGTCTTGACGTAGATAGTCGACTCCCCATCTGATGGGTCGTCTTGAGCCTCCGACACCTTCTCAACCTTGAGTTTGCGAGTGCTCGAGTTGAGTGTCAAGGTGTACTTACCAGCAGCCAACTTGAAAGCATTGTTGACGTTTACGCCCCAATTGTTGCATTGGACTTCTTCGCCCAAATGGTTGTTCAGGGGATAGTCATTGGAAGGAGCGGCCAGACGGTCATTCGTTATGGCGTCCCATGCATTGCTGCTACTTGCCAATGCTCTCGTGAAACTGAAGTAAATATCACCACTACATTCAAGCGTGTAAGTGTACACATTGGTCGATGACTGCGTCATCTCAGTACCTTTGGATGGATCCCAAGCAATGGTACCGCCAAGAATGTACATTGCCGCTTTTAACCTTTTTCTTGTCGCAGGCGAAATGAATACCTTTGCGCAAGCCAAATGCCCCCCACGACAAGCAAAATGGGAATGACCAAGAGCCACTCCCACTATTCATCGGCAATCACCTCTAAGCAAAGGCAATAGCCACAAAAATCTTCATTGGTCAGAAGTAAGAATGATACTCGCGAAGTTTGGTGCGTTTCAACACCTGACGCTCAATATCGGTAGAGGTCTCTTGCCCACCGCACTCGGCGCAAGTGTAATAATTGACGTATGGCACATAATTCACCGTTTCCATAAACACACCCACCACGTTATAGCCATGTTCGGCCTTATGGTTCTTCACATTTTCCCTCGATGTGGTCTTGTGACCGTCGCCGTAGGTGGTCGTGACCTCATCATAGGTCTGCCAACGCTCAACGGAAGTAACCACCGTGTTGAGGATTTCCTCCACTTCCTCTACTGCACCTCGCGGCTCACCTTCCTGCACGCGCTCGGTGAATTCGGTGCTATACAGCATCTTACACAACGAGCAGCGCACCTCGGGACATCTCTCCAACAACACATGGCGCACCTTGCGAATGAAGAATTTGTAAGCGAGATAGACACCTATCAACGTCAAGATGATGTAGTAGTTGCTCAGCGTCACAAAGACCCACAGCACTACGGCCAAGAGTGCCATTATCTTGATGGCGAAATACATTTTTTGGTTGTCCACGCGCTTGAACACGGGCGGGAAACGCAGCAGGCCGAAGCACAACCAAGGCACTAACAGCGGAGTGAACGCGGCACGGCATGCAAGTAATATCACCAGCACAAAGAACAGGAGAAACGAGCCTATGGTCTTCATTGAGAAACCATTCAAGTCCAATCGGTTGATGAATGGCCGAGAAATGGGCAAAGCCGACGCCTCATAGATGCCATTAGACCAAATGGAACCCACCAGAGGCAAATCGCAGAACTTGCCATAGAACGGAATGTACTTGAGCACCCAGTTGTTCATCGTGCGCGAAGCGCGCTCTGGCAAACGATAACTCGTGACGACGCTGTCGGCATCAAACTCCACGATGGGCGTATAGAATTTGCCCTCCTTGAAGACGAGCGCCGGATAGCGAGCCTGCAAGGTGCCGCCCTTGGTGCGTCCCACCTCGAGGGCGGGCCGGATGTCACGCTCCAAATCGCCAAATTTCTTGCCCAAGCACAACTTCTCAAACTTACCTACCGACATCGGCTCCATGTTGTCGCCATAAATATCAATGGTGTAATTGACAAGCGAATCGGACAAGAAAAAGACAAACGGCGTGTTGCGCAGCAGCGTGTCCTTGCCCGAAGGAAGCCTCACCAAGCATTGCGTAATCTTATTCTTGTCGAGCGTTATTTTCTTGACAACAATCGTGTCGCCCTGGTGATTCGCGCTATAGCCCGTTGAATCTTTGGAAAAATTCAGGCTGCGGCTTTTCACATAGGCACTATCGGCGACACATTCCTCGGGCAAATACCCACGAACACCATTCGAGGTCTCTACCCATAACATCGGGCGCTTGCCGGTATCTGGATTCACGAGGCCCATCACGGTGACCGTGTCGCCACGATTCACGGCAACCGAGCCCACTCCCACCGAATCGGTCATCAATGTGCCGCTTGCAATAAGGGCACGACGCTCGGTGTGCAACTCTTCGCCCGAGCGGTGACAAAAAGATATCGACCACGGAAGCAATAACACGAGGCCAGTCACGAGGCAGAAAATCGTCGAATCAAAGATTCTGCCATACTTAAACGGATTCGTCATATTAGTAATATGAATTATTTAGTAATAGAATCATGGTTAATTGAATCAAAGAAATGATTGTAGCCGTAGCCGCCACTTTGCAAAGATAGGTAAAATATTTAATGCAACTAACATCATGCAAACTTTTTGGCACAAATCATTGCCATTTTTTCACAAATTCCTTAAATTTGCAACACACAAACGACCATTCATTTTTTTATTCACCTTATTTTTCAACATTTTAGTAACAAATTTATGAAGAAGTATTTGGCTGAATTAGTTGGCACATTCGTGCTTACGTTCTTGGGCTGCGGCGCTGCTGTGAGCCTGGGTTGTGACACATCATCTGTAGCAGGAACTGCATCTGTGATTGGTACTGCCGTCGCTTTTGGTCTTGCTGTTGTTGCCATGGCTTACACCATCGGTGGCATCAGCGGTTGCCACATCAACCCCGCCATCACCTTGGGCGTGTTCCTGAGCGGAAAAATCAGCGCAAAGGATTGCGGCATGTACATGATTTTCCAAATTATCGGAGCCATCATCGCTGCTGGCGCTTTGTGCGCTCTTGCTGGCTGCGATAGCGGATTGGGCGCTAATGCTCTGCAAAAACTTGGCGATACTGGCGCTCCTATCACACTGACACAGGGATTGCTTGCCGAAATCTTGCTCACCATGATTTTCGTGCTCGTGGTGCTGGGCGCAACCAGCAAAACCAATGGCGCCACCAACAACCTCGCTGGTTTGGCCATCGGCCTGTCGCTCATCCTCATCCACTTGGTGGGTATCCACTACACGGGCACCAGTGTGAACCCTGCTCGTTCTATTGGTCCCGCCCTGCTCGCCGGAGGTGACGCTCTTAATCAACTTTGGATCTTCATCGTGGGTCCGTTCGTGGGCGGTGCCCTCGCTGCCGGCATCTGGAAACTCATCAGTTGCGACAAGTGCGCCGAGTAATTTGCCTCGAGTCACAACATTGCGACTTATCATCCCTGGCCATACAACGGTTGGGGATGTTTTTTTACCCTGTTTTCTTGCCAGTATCACAGAAATGAACTAATTTTATTGCGAAATTTATGATTTTCGTATTCACTTATCATTAACTTAAAACTATATGGGACTTTTTGGAAACATCATCGAAGCCGCCAAGCAAGCCACGGCAAGTGCTAACATGGGCGGCTACCCTCAACAGCAAATGGGATATCCCCAACAAGGTGGCTATCCGCAGCAACAAATGGGTTATCCACAACAGCAGGGCTATCCGCAGCAACCCATGGACTATCCGCAGCAGGGTTATCCCCAGCAAGGCTATCCCCAGCAGGGCTATCCTCAGCAAGGCTACCCCCAACAGCAAGGTTATCCCCAGCAGCAAGGCTATTCCCAACAGCAAGGCGGTATGGGCGGCGCCTTGGGCGGCATGCTCAATCCCGCTACCATGGGCGGCGCTTTGGGAGGTGCCGTGCTGGGCAGCATGTTAGGCAAGGGGGCAGCAGGCACACTCGGCGGTACCGTGCTGGGTGGTGTGCTCGGAAATGTGTTGAGCAAGTATGGCTCAAAGGGCCAACAGCAACAACAGCCGCAGCAACAGTATGCCCAGGGCGACCCCTATGGACAGCAGCAACAGTATGCCCAGGGCGACCCCTATGGACAGCAACAATGGCAACAGCAAGGACAGCCGCAGCAGTGGGGACAGCCCGAACAGCCGCAGCAGTGGGGACAGCCCGAGCAACCGCAGCAATGGGGACAGCCCGAGCAGCCGCAGCAGTGGGGACAGCCCGAGCAACCGCAGCAGTGGGGACAGCCCGAGCAACCGCAGCAGTGGGGACAAGCCGAGCAGCCGCAGCAGTGGAGACAGCCCGAGCAACCGCAGCAGTGGGGACAGCCCGAGCAACCGCAGCAGTGGGGACAGCCCCAGCAACAGCAGCAGTGGGGACAAGCCGAGCAGCCTCAACAATGGGGACAGCCCGAGCAACAACCCGAGCAACTCAGCGACCTTGCCCAAGGCGTCATCTCCGTCATCAACATGGGACAAAACGCTGTAGAACAGCAACCTTCCTACCCTCAACAGTAATCACCACTTCAACGACTATATTTTTTACACATTATCATGGAACAGAAAATCAACACTCAAGCCATTGAGCTGGTCGTGAAGCTGGTGGCCAAGACAGGATTGTATTTCAGTTGCGTCGACGGTGAGTATGCCGACAGTGAGCGCCAATTCATCGAGAATTACCTTGCTCAACTCTCCAAGGTGGGACCCGTTGACGAAGTGCAGGACATGTTGCGCAAAGCGCTCTACAACCGCTTCACCCTTGAGGAGGTGGTGGCCGACACCAAAGCGCTGCTCGCACAATTCGACCGTCCGCTCGACCGTCAATCTATCATCATGTCGCTTTTCCAATTCATCGACAAGGTGGTCAAGGCCGACGGCGTAGAGCGCGGCGAGGAGAAGAGCGCCATCATCGCATGGGCAAAGGCATTGGCAGAATAATCACAACCATCAACTAATAACCATCAACCAACAACAACACTATGTCTTACAAGATTATCGACATCGAGGGCGTGGGCGACGTGTACGCCGAGAAACTTATCGCCGCAGGAATTGAAAAAGTGGAGGATTTGCTCGACAAGTGTGCCGCTCCCGCTGGCCGCGCAGCACTCGCTGAGCAAACTGGCATCAGCCCCAAACTCATCCTGAAGTGGACCAACCACGCCGACCTGTTCCGCATCAACGGCATCGGCCCGCAGTTTGCCGAGTTGCTCGAGGCTGCTGGCGTCGACACCGTGAAGGAACTCAGGCACCGCGTGGCTGCCAACCTGGCCGCAAAGTTGCTCGAGGTGAACGAAGAGAAAAACCTCACCAACCGCGTGCCCGTGGAGAAAGAAATTCAAAAGATGATTGACCAGGCCAAGGAACTTGAGCCTCGCGTGACCTACTAAAAATCATCACTCCCCACCACGGCTCAAGAGCCGTCATGACAGCCATCACGACACCACGTCGCGGTGGCTGTCGGTCATAAAAAAGGGCAACAAAGTGTCATTGGTATCTTTGGCGGTGCCAAATGGTGCGAAATCTCGATGATTTTTTGTAATTTTGCGGCTGCATTCAAGCACAAACCACTGTCGCCATGAGCAGCCTGTCAAATAGCACGAGCGATCTGCACCTCTCACAACCTGAGTTGTGGCAGTTCTACTTAGCGTTGATGCCGCGAAGCATCGACTTCATCCTCTATGCCCCGTCGCAAGACGACTCGCTGGTGGTGCGCAGCCTTGCGCTCGACAACTCTGGCGGCGACTACCTCAAGGCAGTGGAAAACGTGGTCTATGACAACCCCGTGTTGCTCAACGACTTCCAAAGCGTGAGAGTGCTCATCGACGCACCACACTTTGTGATTGTGCCTCCCACGGTGAGCGACAATGATGATTTAGACGCCTTGCTGCGCATCGCCTATCCCGACGCGCAGGGCGAAGCCATGCTATGCCGCTTGCCGCACTGCGGAATGGGCATCGTGAGCGAGGTGCCGCAGGGTGTGCTGCCCTTTGTGCAACGCACCTTCAACAATCCGCCCGTGGTGCATCACCTCTACCCGCTGTGTGAGCATTTCGAGCGGCTCAACGCCCACTCCTCCATCGCACGGATGTTTGTCAACCTAAGTCCCCACCGCATGGACCTGGTCGTTTATCGCCAAGGGCGCCTGGAACTGGCCAACACCTTCAACTATCGCAGCATGGACGATGCGGCCTACTTCATCTTGCATGCCTACGACAGCCTGAAGATGAACCGCCTGAGCGATGAGATACAACTCAGCGGCGACCGCGATGTGCGCGAGCAACTCACTCCACTGTTGCGCCGCTTCATCAACTATGTGATGCCCGCCATCTATCCAGCAGCCGCCCTGCGACTGGGGCATGACGCCATGAAAGCACCGTTTGACCTTATCATGCTTGCACTATGCGAATAATCAGCGGCAAATATGGGCGACGTCGCTTCGACGTGCCCACCAACATAAGCGCACGCCCCACCACCGACATGGCGCGCGAGAACTTGTTTAACGTGCTGGGCAACCTGCTCGACTTCGACGGGTTGCACTGCCTGGACTTGTTTGCCGGCACTGGCGCCATCAGTTTCGAGATGCTCTCGCGTGGCGCCGCCAGCGTGACCGCGGTGGAGAAGGCTCATGTGCAATGCGCTTTCATGCGCAAAGTGGCCACCACGCTGCACGACGACAACATCACCGTCGTCAAGGGCGACGTGTTTAAGTTTGTAGCCACCTGCGCGCGGCAATTCGATTTCATCTTTGCCGACCCACCCTACGACCTGCCGGAATTTGCGCAAATTCCCGAACTCATCCTGCAATCGAGCATGGTGAAACCGGGCACCATCGTGGTGGTGGAACACTCGCGCGCCTACGACTTCTCGTCGCTCGAGCACTTTGCGCAACACCGCGTGTATGGAAAAGTGAACTTCAGCATCTTTGAGTTATGATAAAACGCCTGCTGCGCACGCTGCGCAACATATTGCTGTTTCTGGTATTCTCGTCGATACTCGCCGTGGTGGCCTATCGATGGGTGCCGGTCTACGTGACGCCGCTCATGGTGTCGCGCAGTTGCAGCATGGTGTTTCATGGCGACTGGCCGCACTGCTCACACACTTGGGTGCCGCTCGACAGCATGAGCGTCTATGTGCCCCAGGCGGTGATGGCCAGCGAGGACAACTTGTTCTTGCAGCACAATGGGTTTGACTTTGAGCAAATCTACAAAGCGCGGCTCGAGGCCATGCGCGGCGGACGCGAACGCGGCGCCAGCACCATCACCCAGCAAACCGCAAAAAATGTGTTCTTGTGGCACGGGCGCAGTTATGTGCGCAAGGGGCTAGAGGCCTATTTCACCGTGCTCATCGAGTGGGTGTGGGGCAAGGAGCGCATCATGGAGGTCTATCTCAACTCCATCGAGATGGGCGATGGCATTTATGGCGTGGAGGCCGTGGCGCAGGAACACTTCGGCAAGCACGCCAAGCGTCTCACCAAGCGCGAAGCGGCACTCATTGCCGCCTCGCTGCCCAACCCGTTGAAACGCGACAGCGGCAACCCCACGCCAGCCATGAACAGGCGCAGCCGAGCCATCATGGACCTCATGGGAAAAATAGAGAGTTTCGACGCCTATCGCCAGGCCAAGAACAAGGGCGACGAAGACAACACAGCGAAAACCAAGAAAAAGAATAAGCGCAAGCCATGAACACATTGCGTCCATACAAATTCAACCCCATCTTCAAGCAAGTGCTATGGGGCGGCAACCGGCTGGCAGAGTTCAAGTCGATAGATGTCGCTATGGAGCAGGTGGGCGAGACCTGGGAAATATCGGGCCTGCCGGGTCACGAGACCACGGTGGCAGGCGGCGATGACGATGGTCTCACCGTGAGTCAACTCATTGAGCGTCATGGCGCGCGCTTGGTGGGGGCACGCATCTTCGAGCAATATGGCACCACATTCCCGCTCCTGTTCAAGTTCATCGATGCGCGCCACGACCTGTCGGTGCAAGTTCACCCCGACGACGAGTTGGCCATGCGGCTCCACGGGGCGTTGGGCAAGACCGAGATGTGGTATGTCATCGATGCCCTGCCCCACTCTCGCATCATCAGCGGCTTGAACCGAGGTCTCACCGCTGAAGAGTTTGCCCACATGACCCAGGCCCACACGCTCGCCACAGTGCTGGCAAGCCGCGAGGTACAAGCCGGCGACGTGTTCTTCCTGCCCCCCGGACGCATCCACTCCATTGGCGCCGGCGTGCTCCTTGCCGAAGTGCAACAAGCCAGCGACATCACTTACCGCGTGTATGACTATGACCGCGTGGACAGCAACGGCAGATTGCGCGAACTGCACACCGAACTGGCCGTACAGGCCATCGACTACACCCCGGGCGACAGTTTCGTGGGCTCCACGGCGCGCCAAAACGAGGCACACACGCCACTGGTGCAGTGCGAGGCGTTCAACACCACGCTCGAAAAAATAGATGGAGAACGTCTGCTGACATTCCCCAACGATGATTTTGCGGTGATGATGTGCGTGGATGGCTCTTGCCAACTTATCGGCGACGATGGCCATGCCACCTCTCTATCGCGTGGCGAGACCGTGCTCATCGCTGCCGAAGTGAAGCACCTTATAACCCGAGGATGCGCCACGCTCCTGGCCACCGTGCCATCATGAGGCACGATAGGTGAACACCGAGAACACGATGGCTACCACGAGCGCCACCGCCACGATGAACAGACCATAGAGCAGCAGCAAGCCCAGGAAGTCACGAGGCTTGTTAAACTCACTGCGAAAAGCCCAATACCAACGAGCAAAATAGCCTTCGGGAGCGACCTCGGCAGCCTTGTCGCCAGCCGAAGCCGTATAGGCGCCAAAGGTCTTCTCCAGCGCTTTCAAGATGTCGGCAGCCTCAACGCCATCGCCCGACGAGGGACGCGGACGATTCTTCAAATAACTGTTGTTGTTCTTGTTGTCGTAGTGAGACAGATTATTTGCCATATTCTTGCTTAATCTTTGTCGTGCATTACTAAAAACCTCATCGCAGCGCTATGCCCGTCTGCTCCAGAATGGCCGCCACGAGTTGGTCCACGTTGCTCTCGCGCCCCTTGATGGTAGCGCTCACTGCCATATAGTTCACCGCGGCATATTCGCCAAAGCGAGCCACCAAGCGTGCCAAGCCCATGTCGCGCTCCACAAAAGCCTTGACGATGGTAGGCTCTCGGTCGTTCATGTCGCCCAAGTAGCCTTCGTCCTTCTTCACCAGCACGACATTCAGCGTCACGCGACGCGTGGCGGCAGTGCCTCGGCTGCGAATCAAGTTGGTAAAACTATCAAAGACAGCCTCCACGTTCCATTTGCCAGCGTCATCAGTCGGCTCTATGCTCTTGCTGCGAAGCCACTTGTCGAAGCGGTCGCTCAACTCCATTTCGCTCCAGTCGGTGGTAAACGGGTCGATGAGCAAATAGGCCGCCGAAATGTTGCTGGCAAACACCAGTTGGTCGTGCTCGCCGCCCGTGTAACTCTCGCCGGCAGCATCGTTGATGAACAGCACATAGGGCACGGGGGCAGCAGCACGCTTTATCGACAAACGAATGGAGCGATGCCGCATCTGCGACGTCTTGGCGGGGAAATTTGCCACGTAGCCTTGCTCACGAATGTCGCGCACACTGGCCGTGATGGCGTCAAAGTCGGTTACATCCATGATGCTCACATCGCCACCAGCCAACTCTTGCAGATGGGCAATGGCACGATAGATGATGGTTGTCTTGCCGCTACCTGGCACGCCCACAAACGCCACATGCTTGTCGGTGCCCTCGCGCGCATTGAGAATGTTGTGGCATGTGCAGCACTCGCGCGGCAACTTGTCGCGGCCGTTGAGCAACATGGTGGGCATGTGCTCCCCGGTGTCGGGGTGAGTGACATGGAACAGTCCATACACACCCGGCCGGAGGTTCACGGGCAATGGCTCGCCTTGCGACAGGTACACCGCCGGCTCGCTCACCTGCTGGCAATGCGGACACTTGTGGTTGATGTTGTAGGCCGACGTCTCGACATACTCTACCAGCCGCAACACGCCAGCGACCACAAAGGCCACGATGGCCAGCGCCGCCATGATGACCACCGGCGCCACACACACGATGAGCACCGTAAGGCCATATTGCGCCACCAGGTCACGGGCAAAATCCCACAAATTGAATGCCTGAAAGAAGTCGCTCGCCGTGCGCTGGCATGCCATCGTGAAGCCGTTGAACTTGCCCGCCACGGCCAGCACAAGTCCACCGCCCACAATCGACCAGCAACCGATGCCCTTGTTCTCGTCGCTGGAGAAGATGGCCATCAAGCCCCAACCAATTGCCACCAGAGCGCCCAACGCCAACGCGTAGCACAGGAGGATGAGTATCCAGAACATGATAAAGCCCAATGC
Organism: uncultured Bacteroidales bacterium; assembly: GCA_902761475.1. Lineage (GTDB taxonomy): Bacteria > Bacteroidota > Bacteroidia > Bacteroidales > Muribaculaceae > Sodaliphilus. The sequence continues at coordinate 14,778 of CACWKM010000009.1, read as the reverse complement.
ACCGATGGCCAACACCGACGCCAAGGCCAAGGCCGACGAGGCGATGAGCAACGCACTCACCATGAGCACCACGAAATAGGGGCCTCGGCGATAAAAAAAGGTGCGCTGCATGCCCGTGCGCTTGTCGCACTCAGCAAGCACGTTATGATACTGACAATAGCCGGCAAAGAAGAATAGCGACACGCCCGCAAGGACCACAGCGAGTATCAGCAGGAACCACTTCGCCACAGTCTTGAACTTGTCGATGGTGCGCGTGTTGCCAAAGTGATAGACCTGTATCTTGCCAGCAGTGTAGTGAGGGTTGTCCTCACGCGCCAGGTTGCGCAGCGACACATAGCCCGACCCCGAAATTTTCACCCAGTTGTACTGCGAACCATTGCCTTCATACTCGCGGTCCTCGTCAACATAGATGTAGTCGCCCGCACGAAGCGTGTACATGATGGCACCTCGCTTCACATCGGGCTTGCTGCGCACATTGGCCTTGCCCGTCACGCGATAGCGACAGGCGACGGCCTGCTGGTCATCGCCATAGCCCACTGCCACGGCGGCAAGCGGTGTCAGCAGGCACAACAGCACCAATATGCTCCAAACTGTTATTCGTTTCATCGGCGCTATTACGATTCGAGCATGGCGCGCAATAGGCCCACCAAACCCCACGCTGCAATCACAAATCCCAAGATTTGGCACAGAAGCCTCACGCTCTGCTTGTTACTTTTCTTTTTCACCATGCCACCGAAGAACACGGGGCCCACGACGGCTATGATGAGTCCTATCACTATGAAAAACATAATCGCTCGTTTTTATCGTTGACGGTCAAAACCTGTGCGTGACTGAAATTATTTCTTTTTGAAGATGCCCCTGAAGAAATCTCCCATCTTGTCGGCAATGCTCGGCTCCAGACTCTTGAGATAGCGGGCATGTACCTCGGGGAAATTCTCCTTGAGAAACACCTCGGCCTCTTCGGCAGTCATGCCACCGCACTTTTGCAGTTGTTCCATCTCGTGGCTGCCCGTGTGCTTCTTGATGCGCTGCAAGATGACCTTGAAGTAGAAGTCTCTCACCGCGGGCTTGAGTGTGGCCGCGCGCTGCATCAGTTCGTCGGGCGAGGCCACCTGCAAGTCGAGCAAGGAATTTATCCATTCGCTGTTAGGCTCTGCCGCGAGCGAGGCAGGCAACAGTTGTGCCATATACTTCGTGTCGCGCATTTGCACGGCCAGGCGCTGCGCATCGCGCAAGTCGGCCTCGCTGTCCCACGAGTTCTCGTCGGCATCGCCGGCAGCCACATTGTTCATCACCACAAAGGGCGACATATATCGCGCCAAGATGGTGGGCTTGAAGGCGCCGAGCACATCGCCCGTGAGGTGCATCACCTCGCGACGTCGGCCGCCTTCCACCAGCCATTTCTCGAGTTTCGTCGCCAAGCGTTGCAGCGTGTAGCCGTTGCCATCGGCAATGTACTGCAACATCGCCGGCGAACCAGCAAAGGATGTGAGTTTGTCCACCGCTTGGTCTATCGTGTCGCCCTCAATGAGTTTGAGCAACTGCCAGTCGAAAAGCGGCGCATAGCGCTCATCGCCACTCTTGGCGGGCAGATGAGCGATGAAGTCGTAGTAATCGATGCGGTCGACAAGGCTCGACGAGATGTACTGCAGCAACTCGCCCTCGAAACTGGCCGCCTGAGTGCCATGCAAGAGTTGCATGCAGGCATCTACCACCTTCATGGGGTCGCGCTGGGCGTTGTCGATGGCGCGGTCGCGCAGTTGCGGAGCCAAGTGGTCGGTGAAGGTGCGCGCCACAAAGGCCGCCAGGTCTTGGCGATGGTTGGGCAGGAAACGGTCGCACAGCGCGAGCCAATCATTGCCCTCGAAAGCCGACAGATAGTCGGGATGCTGTGCCATGCGCGTGAGGTCCACATAGGCCTCGGCTTGCTCCAGGACGCCCTCGCTACCAGCATAGAACTGCTTAAAGGCGGCTGGCGAGGCGAGCACCACGTCGGCAAGGTGGGCACGGCCGCGACTCACCACGGCGTCGAGGTTGACGAACTGGCGCAACAGGCGCAGACGCGCAATGGCCGAGAGCGCCTCTTGCGGCGTGGACACATCGGCAAGGAGCCGCGACACATGGGCGTCGATGGGACCACGACGGTCGGGATGCGCCTCCACATAGCGCCCCAGCAACGTGAGAAACGCCGTGTCGCTATAGAAAGCCTCCACGTCGAGTTTGTGCTCCACAAAATAGTTGTAGAGGCTGTCGATGGTCGACTGGCGTTGACCCTTCACAGCATTGTAGGCGTCGCTCATGAGCCACTCCAACTTGCGGTGCACGGTATCCAAGTCGCCGTTGTCGATGGCTTGGCGCAACGCCTTGCGGTAGCCGGTGGCCTCGACAGTGTCGACAGCCTGGCCACCACGCAGGTCGTAGGTCACAAACTGCTTGGCAAACACCTGATAAGGATACAACTCGTTTTTCTCGATGATGGCTATGCCCTTTTTGCGGCCTTCCTGCTGATAGTTGGTGATGAAGGTGGCCTGTCCTATCATGGACTGCGGCAAGAGCCTGAACACATGGGCCATGACCTGGGCGGTGCCCTCGGTGCTACCGTTGATGAGCAATGGTTTGTCCTGATTGTGTGCCTCGATGAGCGCAAACACCAACTCAAGCGCTATGCCGTCGATGGGCGGCAACTGGGCGGCACTGAATGGCCTCCGCTCGGGAGCGAGGTCGGGTTGAGCGCCCAGCGAGAGGGCTGCCATCTCCTCGTTGCTCTCGCAAGGCACCGGCGAGCGAGGCACGAAATAGTTGCTGCCGGCGGCGGGACACTCGTAGAACAACTCAAACGCCTCGCGAGGCGGAACGGCGTCAAACACGTAGCAGTCGACCACATAGTTTCCCAGGCGACCAGCCTTGAAGTTCTTGTAATACACATAGTCGAAACCCACGGCAATCTTTCGGCCAAGCACATACACCGGTTGCGCGCCAGGCACAGGCACCACGGTGTAGAAATAGGTGGCAGGTATGTCGAGCACTTTGTTCGGTTCGGCCATGAGTGTGGCGGGGGTGAGCATGGGGCGAGAGGTGTCGAAATTGAACACCTCGGCGCTCTGCATGGCGGCAAGCACCTCATCGGGAATGCCCTGGGTGGCCGTGCGCACGCCAAAACCCACCATGCCACGGCGATTCTTCTCACTCGAGTTGTAAATGACGTGATAATAGTTCATCGCTGGTGATGTGTGTCGTGAATAATCCTGTTACTTGCCACCCACAATGGGCAAATCAAAACCTCCCAAGCGGTGCAGAATCCACACCAAGGGGTCCATGACGCGCGTGGGGCGCACTTGCTCTATGGTCAAGTCCTCACGAGGGATGCACCCAAAGGCGCTCACCCCAAAGAACTTGTAGTTGTCGTTGCTGTTGTCTTCCTCGTTTTTTTTACGAGTGGCCTTGTCCTCCCAGATGCCTCGAATCTTGTTCACCGTGGCTGCCACATCGTCGTCGGCGAAGTCGTTGCTACCCCAGTTTTCCATGAGCAACTCGATGGAGCGACTCACCTCGTCCATCTTGGCGATGTCCACCATGCCGTCGGTCAAGAACGAACTGTTTCCTGCCAATTCGTCCCAGTTCACATCGGTGGCCCAGGCATCCTGATTGCGCGTAATCATGTCGAACTTGCTGAAGGCAAACGCAAACGGCTTTTTGGCCAAGTCCACACCCTTGCCGCGCAAATGACCCAGCGTGGTGTCGAGCGTGGCAATCATCTCGGAGAAGGTGGTGCGGCTCTCGTAGTCCATGGCATCGGGATGCCGCACTTTCATCACTTCCTTCACCGCCCCCACGCTCAGCGTGTCGAGCAGCACAATCACACCGCTCGAGTGGCTGAAGTAGTTGGCCATCTCCATGATAGCCTCCTGACTTTGAAAATGCTCGCCAGCGGTGTCATAGAACACGAGATAAATCGACCGTTGCGTCTTGTTGTTGGTGAGGCTGAATATCCAGGGGATGCGGCTGCGCTCACTATTCTCGGGCGTTTTCACCAAGCAGGTTTTTTCCTTGAAGAGCATCTGCTCCATCTGCTTGAACATCGCCGCCGTGCTCTCGTCCTTGTGTCCCTCGCGATAGACCTCCTGCGGGGCGATGCTGAGTTTGATTTTGTAGCCCACGCGCTTGAGTTCGTGCATCAGGGCCACGATGTAGTTGGTCTTGCCGCTCGACGGCCCGCCAATCACCGAGATGATTTCGGAGCCTTGCTCAATCATGGGCGAGGGCAACCAGTTGTGGCAATGCGGGCACACAAAGCGCCGGGAGTTGTAGCCACAGCAGTCGCAACGCACCGGGTCGAGGTTCACACCGCCAAGCCCAAATAGCGAGCGCTTGGGGCTCACGGGAATGATGTGACGGTGAAGCAACATCTCGCCGCGCCAGTAGTCGTCGTACTCCGACGTCGTCTCGCGACCGCAACGATAGTCACCATCGCTGGTGCGCTCCACACTCTCGCATTGATAGAGCACCTGATCGTTGGTGAACACATTGAAGCAATAGGGGCACACGATGCTGCGCTTTTTCACTTTATTTGACATGGCGATGTGGGGTTATGTGAGTGAAATGGTGAGCGAGCGGCAGTCCAAGAGGGTGTTCTGGTCTAAGCCCTCGCCAGGTTTGAAATAAAGATAGAGTTTTGTTGCCTGTGGTGACACGCCAGCCAGTGGCATGGGCAACTCCAAGTGAGTGAGCCCAGTAAGGCCCGCATCGAACTCCTGAACGAATGCCACGGCGGGATTGAACACGACCAGTGGTTGCGACTGCACGATGAGACGTGTGGCAAAGGGCAACGTCTTGTCGTCGAGCACTAGAATGTCGAGCACCAGGGTGCGCTCTTTCTTGAGTCCAAAGAAACCGCTCTTGACCGTACTCACCGAGGCCGCCAGGCGACACCGCAAGGGCACAGGACACGGCTCCATGGTGAGGTTTTCCTGCGCGATGCGTTGCCACAACTCATCCTTGTCGCGATATGTGGTGGCGGCATCGAGTTGGTCGCGCAACACGCGATATTGCGGAAACACCTCCTCAAAGTGCTTGATGACCGTCATCACGGTGGCCAGCGACTCCTCGGCACCGGCCAGTTGCCCCTTGGCTTCATTCACCTGCTGAAAACTCGTGGTCAACTGCTGTGACAGTTGTTCCACTTCGGGGACATAGCCGAAGGTCTCGACCGTGGCCAGCGCGCTGTCGCACTTGGTGCGCAAGACGTCGATTTTTGCCTCAAGTTGTTTTATCTCGTCGATGGCGCTTGCCAGTGGCCCTAAGAGGCTGCGTGCCTCGTCAAACTTTGCGGCATATCGGTCGAAGTCGGCATATCGGTCGGTCGTTCTCCGCAGCACCTCGATGGCAGCCTCGCTGGCCTCCCCCACGCCGCGGCTCACGGCGATTGCGCCGCTCACATAGCGCGCCTTGAGCGGCTGCAGTTCGCCGAGCAAGTGCCTCAGCGAATCCACGGCAGCCCCGGCATTAGCCGCCATGGGGGCGTTGTTGGGCGAGAGCACAGCACCGCCCATGCCCTTGGCCACGAGTTGGCTGTCGAGCACAGCGGGGTCGGCACGGAACACGGTGAACTGTCGCCCCACGGCCTGACTCACGAAGTCGCTGGCAGCGCGACCGGTGAGGAACAGCGCACATCCAGCAGGCGGCACGCCCTTGCGCACCAACGCCTCGTCGATGGCATTGAGCAAAGGCTGATTGCCCACCGAGTTGAGGTTGGCCAAGAACGAATTGTTCACGTTCAGGTAGCAAGTGCGGCCAGTTGCCGTCTTATAGGGCTCGTCGTAGATTTCACCCACCCCCTGAGCGATGAAATGCTCTGCGGCAAGACGGAGCAGCGGCACCTCCACCTCGGCGGTGGCGCGGGTGTCCTGAAAATGCACACCACCGGCGCCTTGCCACAACTCGGCGGCAAGTTGCTCCACACGCGGGTCGCGTCCCACGCCCGCCATGGGCTCGAGGTGGTCCACCTCGCCCGTGGCGGTGCGATAGAGATGGCAATACAGGTCGTCGCCGTCCATGTCGATGAGCATCACGTTGTCATAGCCCTTGACGGCGGCGGCTTGCTCAAGCAGCAGTTTGAGTTCGTCAATCGACATCACCGCATTGTAGCCCGCCACCCTAAAGCGGTTGACGATGGCCGCGCGCACATTTTGAGGCACGGAATAGTCCATCATGAACGCCAGCGGCATGGTGGCGCGATTCTCGGCAAGGGTGCCACGCTCGCCCATCAGCACTTGCGAGTAGAACGTGCTCAGGCGGCTCTCGATGGCAAGCAACAATAGGCCCAAGAAACCATATTCCTTACCTGCCACGGCAAACCGCCGCTCGGAGGTGAGCAACCTGAGCACATCGTCATAATACCCCTCCACGCCCCGTTGCGCCATCAAGCGAGCGTTGGCACTCAACTCCACGCGCTCGCCATCGACATACAGGGCCAGCGGCAGCGACGGCTCGTTGCTGTCGATGGGCACCAAACGGCCCACTTGCGTGGGGTCGTCGTCGCGGTGATAGGTGAACTGTATCTCACGACGCGACAACTTGATGACTAAGATATACTTCATCGGTCAAGAGACGATTCAAAATAGTTTGTTTCAATTCTTGTGCAACAGCGGCATCAGGTAGGTGTCGTAGAAGTTCATGCCCTCCATGATAATGAGCGGTGCCACAAAATGGAATTTTTCGGGATCGCCCTTGCTGGCATTCTCGGCGTCGATGTACTCCTTGGTGCGCACGATGTAGTCCTCCACCTTCATCTCGTCGATGGCGCGGGCAAAGCGCTCCATGTCGAGTTTCACAAACGAGTTGTTCACCAGTTGGTAGAAGATGCCACAGAACAGGCGGAACTTGGGATAGCGCTCGGCATCGGGACGCGCATGGATGGCACGCCCCATGGCCTGCATGCGCTCGCCGGTCATGTAGTTGTCGAAACGCAACGGGTGGTCGCCGCGGCTGTTGGTGAGCACGAAGTTGTCCTCGCCAAGGATTTCGATGGCGCGACGGTCCTTGAGCGTGACAAGTTTGCGGCCCGTCGACGACACTTTGAACAGGTCGGGACGGAAGGTCAGCGCAAGCCCTTTCGACACCTCGTACTTGATGTCGCTCACCGTGCGGTGGCTACCGTCGTGCGCCGCCTTGTCGAGCGGCATGGCCACCGATGGCACCGCAGCAAGCAACGTGCCGTCCTCGAGGCCGCGAGCATACATGTTCATGATGTAATACTGCTGGAAAATCTCCGGGTCGATGTAGTATAGCCACTCGAAGATGCGTGCGCCCTTGCCAGCGAAACTAATCGACACCGTGGGACGCTGAGTCAAGGCGCCACTGGTGCCCAGGTCGGTAATGAGACGCTTGGTGATTTGGCCAGCGTAGAACATAATCAAGCCGGTCACATAGAGGTTCACGGCAAACAGTTCGGGACACAGCGAGTGAATCTTGCGATAGAACTCGGGAAGTTCGTTGGGAGCCAATCCATCGACCACCTTCTCGAAGAAGTAGGGTGCCTTGCTGTTGTCGCGGGCAGGATTCCACGCGTCGAGGCTGCGGCGATCCAAGCGCAACGTGGAACTGCGCTGGAGCATGTCCTCCACCACATTCTTAAACCTGGTGGAGTGAACGGCAGCGGCACTCACGCGCTGGGCGGCAAAACGGATGGAGTTCTGCTTGACCATGGTGTTGTGACCCATGATGTTGCACAGCACCGAGAAGTCGGTGGTGCTGCCACCCACGTCGAAACACAATGCCAGGGCACCATAGCCCAGGTTTTGATTGGCGACGAAGGTTGCCACGGCCTCGCTCTCGGTGAGGCTGTTATTCATCGACAGGGCCTCGTAATTGTCGCCATTGGGGGCTGTGGGCACCGGGGTATCCACCTCGCTCAACTCATGCGCCGCGGGCGAGCCGAAAGGTCCGTCGTTGTTGCGGGCAAAGGGGTTGTTGGGGCGTGCCGATTCGGGGGCAGCGCCAAACGGATTGTTGCCGCCAGCGGGTTGCGACTGGCCACCGCCAAAGGGATTGCCGCCGCCAAAGATGCCGCCGCCACTCGGTTGCTCGCCGCCACCAAATGCCGAGGCACCGCCGCCATATACCGACGTGCCCTGAAACACGCCTGCACCGTTGTCGTCCATCTTGACCAACGCGCTGTCGATGGTGAGCCGCGAGTCGCCGACAATGGGCTGAACATCGGCAAGATCTTGCCAAATGCCTTGATACATGCTCACCACGGTGGTATCCATCGACGACGGATAAGACCACTTGAGTTCGATGGGTTGCAAGTTCTTGTCGAACAACTCGGCATAGGTGCAGAGCAATATCATGCGCAGGTAGGCGCGGATGTGAGCCTGGTCCAACTCATAACTCGACCACTTCATGTTGTAACTCAACTGCGCCTCTTGCGTGCCCGTGGGCAGGTCAAAGGCCAGGAAGAGGCCGTTCTCGGTCACCTTCTGGATGGGCAGGTTGCTCTCGAAACAGGGGAATCCTCCCGTGATGGCATCTTGCTGCTGCTTGGCAGCCTCGGTGTCGTTCGACGTGCGCGGCAGGCGGCAAGCGTCATGCGTGGCAAGGATGCTCTTGAGCGAGTTGCTGAGCACCGTCATGCGGGGGAAGAAGAAGATGTCGCGCGGACGTGCCTCGTCGTCGGACTGCGGACGCGTGAGCAAGTGCACACGGCGATTGTGCATCGTCAGGCCGCTCAGCCAGTCGCTGTTGTCCGAGGCATCCATGCGCTTGGGGTTACAATAGGCCACACTGGTGTTAGTGCTGCCAAAGTCTATGCCCACATTCACATCCTCCAGCCGCACATTGGCCTCGGTGTTGAGTTTGCTCTCAATGTGGCCCGTAGAGTAGTCAATGATGATGAAACCGCCGTCGGTGTCACCAGTAGCGCCCACGTTGGCCGTGAGTTTCACGCCACGGAAGGGCTTGCTGCTCTCGTAAATTTCATACTTATAGGCAGTGTCTTGCGAGCGTCCGTCCATGACCACGCGCATCGAGGCGTCGAGACGCGGGGTGTGCACATTCAGTTTGTTGATATACAGGGGGCACTTGTCCTGCGGAGCCACACCGGGCGTGTCCTCCTCGATGATGGGCATCGACTGGCCGTCGGTGGTGTCCCAGGTGAAGGGGGCGAGTGTGTAGGGGCAAGTGCGCGCATCGGGACGCAAGCCAGGAATCTCGCTATACATGAAGTAGCGTTTCCAGCGCCGCGACACGAAATTAGGCCACACCACGATGTCCTTGTCGCGAATCACGCTGCCGCTGAGCACATACTGCTGCTTCACCGACTTGGGAAGTTGGTCGGGGGCATCGTCGAGACGCAAGGTGAGTTCCACCTTGAGAATCGTCTTGTTGCCCTCGGCAGCATAAGTGGCACGCAAGCGCGACTGGATGTTGGTGCTCTGCTGGTTGCTCACCAACTCATTGATGAACTCGCCAAACACCTTCACCGCCAATGGGGTGAACGGCAGCGAGAAATACTTGTAGCGCGAGCGGTCGGCCTCGCTCACTGCCGGCAACACCACGATGGGCAAGGCAGTCACCTGCTCGAGGTGCTGGCTGGCGCCAGGGAAATAGATTTCGGCCACGTCGGCCTTGTCCTTGGCGATGAGCAGCGCCTTGGGGTCGAAGGGGATGCGTCCAGCGTCGGGGGCGCCATAGATGTGTCCGTTGCTGCTCCACAGTTGCTCGCTGTAGTTGAACAGGGTGTTGAACGGCGCGCCCAAGAAGCAGTTCACGTTGGGGATGCTTGCGCGCTTGGCGTCGTCGAGACAACCTAGCGTGTCGGCATAGTCGGCAATGTCGCCCAGCCAACTCTTGAGCAAGGTGGTCACATTGTTCAACGCATTGTCAAGCCCCAAAGCGGGATTGCGGCGATAATAGGCCGTGAGCGCCGGAATGGCCACCTCGATGAGGTAGTTCACATAGGCATAAAGCGTGCAACACTGCTCGCGGGTGAGTTTGTCGTGGACATAGGTCAAGTCGGTCGACACCGGGTCGATGAAGCGGCCTTGCTCCTTGGAGTCGCGAGGACGCGTGATAAACGCAACGACTCGGGCGAGGTGGCGCCAACAATCATCTGGTCGGCACCGGTGCCAAACTTGATGATGTCGATAAACGGCTCGTCGGTATTCACCTCGCACCACTTTGCGCGGTCGTCGAAGAGCATGGTGCCAAAAGCCCCCTTCGGCTCGTAGATGGCCTCGGGGCGCTCATCCAAATCCACGCCCTGCGAATAGCGCAGATACACGCGCTCCACGCGCAGGCTCTGATACTGCAAGGCGATGCACGCTATCAAGCCCTTCCACTCGCTGAGCAAGCGGGCATAGTAGTCGTTGAGACTGCCGCTCTGCTCGCCGCCGGTGGTGCGCGTCTCAAGCGCCAACTTGAACAAGTTGGCACGGGCAAACACGGTGGGAATACCACTCACGATGGCACCCAAGTCGGCCGCCTGAGTAGAACTCGTGGCGATGTTCTTGGCATGGGAGTGAAGTTCCTTGGTGAACACCTTCCAGCCGTTAGAGTCGGTGGCGGGGATGTTGGGCTTGGTGCTATTGATTACTAATGGTTTGAATTCGGCCATTGTGACTTATTCTTTTAGAGGGTGAATATCAATTTTGCGACATCATGAGTGCATTGTACACGTGGGCGATGAGTTTCTCCATGTTGCTGCGCGCCGATTGCTCGACGGTGGGCTTCGAACTCATGTTCTTGCAGTTGCGCTCAAAGATTTCAAAACTCTTCTGGTGCGAGGGCGTGTCGCGCTTGTTGCCAAACATGGTACGACCCTGATAGAAGTTGTGCTCTACGTTGGTAAACACCTCGCCCATGTCGACCACGGGGCGATTCATGTCAAGATACTCGGTGGTGAAGCATTGCGGATGGATGAAGAAGTCGCCATTGACGAGTTTCAGCGACTCGTAGATTTGGAACAGCCAACCGCGCACGAGTTTGGTGCCCTCATAGTGATAAGCAAACATGCGCAGATAGTCGTCAACCTTCTCCAGCGCGTTGAGGTCGTTATTCAGGTCGCTATAGTGCAGGTCGCTGTCGGTGAAGATGGGTTTGCCCTCCTTGCTGCGAGTGAACAGCGTGACGCCTATCAGTTCGCTTGGCGAAGAGTTCTCAATCTTCTTGCATGCGGCCTGCTGGTGAGCCAGCACGAGCAGGGCGAGCGAAGTCATCGCGCCCAAGCGACGGCGGAACACGTCGCCCATGCCACCCAGGAAGAAGTCCTCGGTAAACTTGTAGTGGGTGTGAGCCACGCCGGCGCTGTCGCCAGGATGGTGCTCCTCCACGCTCTTGAACAGATACACAGCCTCCTTGTTCTCCAGCGACTCTTTGGGCTCGGTGAAAAATTCGAGCGCGGCGCAGGCACTCATCAGTTCCACCACGTGGCAGTCGTTGCGCTGGTCGCCGCCGCCCACCTCGGTCTTGTTGTCGGAGCCGAAGAACACGCGCTCAAACGGCCACCCCACATGATAGAGGCGCTTGTAGGTGTTGTTCACCGTTTCGTCGTCGCTATAGAACTGCAACGCGGCCTGGCTGTTGATGGCGAAGTTGTCGCTATTGGCTATCACGCGCTGCGCGGCAAGGCTATCGGCGTTGACCTGCGCAAAGGTGAAGTATTGAGTGAGCAGTGTGGCCCCGCACTTGATGCGCTGGGCAAAGTCGAGCGTCTCGGTGCCATTGACGCTCTTCACGCGCACGGCCTCCTGCAACGCCTTGGGGATGATGGGAATGGACGAGGCACCCGTGCCGCCAAACACGCTGCCAAAGACGAACACGCGCCCGGCGCCAGCGGCATTGGCCTCCTTCAGGGCATCGAGATACTTGCTCAGGGCCACTTGTTGCGGGCTGGCATGATTGATGTCGCGCTTGCACACCAGAGCGGCCTCCACGATGCCATGATACATGAGCAGACTGCCCAAGTGGGTCTGCGCACGGTAGCCCTCGAGCAATGAGAATTGCTGCACGGTGTCATGGTCCAGGAACAAATCGCTCAGGTCTTGATTCTCGCGCTTGTCCACTTCGCTGATGCCCGTGGCCTGCTCCGAGAGCGACTTATAGGTGTTACGGCCCGTACCCTCATAGTTGGTGGTGAACTCATAGAAGTTGAGTTTGGCCGAGAAGAAGGTCTTGCTTTGCGGCAGTCCCTCGGCTCCGCTGGCATCGCGCTTGATGGCGTTGTAGGTGTTGATGAGCGACTGCACACGGCTCTTGTTGCCGTTCATCGAGTCGGTGTCGAGCGTGAGGATGTTCACCTCGCGGCCGTCGAGCATGCCGATGGCGCACAAGTGGACAAACGACTCGAGGCAGCGCATGCCAGTGCCGCCTATCGCAATCACGAACAACGCGTCTTTATTGTTTTCTGCCATAGATGATAGGTTATGGTTTTAGAAATGTCGTTGATAATCACTGTGGTTTAGAACCAACTGCCCAGTTTGGTGCGCGGGAACAACTTGCTCAGGCAGAAGCCCGACAACACATAGAGCACGAATGACAGGGCGCTCGAAATGTACAGGGCGTTCATGAACTTGGTGAGTTTGCTCGCACTCTTGATGTCAATGGCCACGCAGAAGTAGGCCAGCGCAAACGTGAGCACGGGGGTCAGGATAGCGAGCACCCAGAACCAGAGTTTGCGCTTGGCTGGGTCGCGAGGGGTCACACCGCTCTCGTAGGCGATACGATTAGCAATGAGTATCGACACTAGCAAGAGCACGAAAAAGACGATGATGCCTATCACATAGGCTGTGGATGGTGTTTGTGGCATAATTGTTATGTTTTCTTTAGTTGTTTAACGATGGGGATACGCTATGGTCGGGGTCACTTTTCATTGGTCTTGATGAAGTAGGTGTAGACGGGAGTTCCCTCGGGACGCAACTCCTGGAGGACGTTGCGGATGGAACTTGCCAGGTTGTCGTTGCCTTTCCAAGCGAAGAGTTCGTCGAGGTTTTCGGTGCAAGGCTCGGCCTGTGCTATCACCACGTCCACGCGCAACATTTGCGGCACTTTGCCGCCAGCCATGGTGCCGCCAAACCCAGGATTGAAGTCGATGGCGATGGGCTTGGCCGAGGCATCAGCCACACCCTCAAAGGCTTCTTTGTTAAAGACGAGCATATCGGGCACTTGCGGCACGAGGTCGGGCGCAGTGTAGACATATTCGGGGCGCATCTGGCCCTTCTCGTCGTAGTAGTCGGTGGCTATCCACTCGCCGTCCTCATCCTTCTCGGGCGGGCAAGCCTTGGCTTTCAGCCACTTGGCAAAGCGGCCGTAGTCTTCGGTGACATCGAGCACACGCAAGTCTAACGCCTTCACGCGGTAACTGTCGGTATTACTCAGGTCTATCGAGGCGCCGCTGAGCAGGTGTTTGAAGCGCTCCTTCGAGGGCAGTTCGCTGTCGCTCTGGCTCTTGGCGTCCACCACGATGTCGGGCCAGGTGGCATCGAAGTTGTAATATTCCATCTTCAGGGCGGGGAAAGCGCAAAACGAGTCGTCAGAGCCGTCCTCAACGCTGCTGGTCACAAAATCCTTGCCATCGGGGTCGTGGAAAGTGCCGCCCTTCGACGCGCTCAGGTAGGACGTCTTCACGTCGTAGGGGTGCGTAGACAGGTGGAAACGGCGATAATTGGGCGTGGCGCTCTTCAAGCCGTCCTCAAAGAAAGCCAGCAAATCGTGGCGAGCGTTGTCAAACACGATGTAGTAGAGCCACTTGTCTTTGCTGCCCTCCTTGAAAGGGGTCACATAGAAGGTGATATCGCCGCCACGTTGCAGCCAAGTGCGGAAATAGGGCGTGGCGAAGGGCGAATTTTGAATGCGCTTGTCGGGGGTGTATTCCTCAAAGTCAGTCACCATGATGGCGCTGCGGCCTTCGTCAACGATTTTCTTCAGCGTCTTCTCGATGGGGGCCTGCTGGTGGGCATAACTCTTGGCGTCGACGATGGTGTTGAACAAATCGTTAATCTTGACCGGCAACTGCTTGATGGTGTCGTCGGCGAGCGAATACATGTCGAAGCGGGCACTGCTGCCGGTGAGTTTCTGCACCACGTCGCGCACCACCTCACGGGTGGCCTCGGGAGCATAGGCGTGCTGCATGCCGTCGCTGAAGTCGAAGTACACCGCCCACTTGTCCATGCCCTCGGCAGGCTGCACCATGTCCTTGGTGAAATACTTCACATCGGTACTGGCGGAGAGACTGTAGCTCATTATCGCATATTCCTGAGATTTCTTCGTGGCGATCTCGGATTTCAAGTCGGTAATGTATCTGTTCCACTCCTGATTCGCAGCCAGTTCATCATCATATATCTGATCCGCTTCCGTCTCGCCCCGGCCATTCCCGTTTGGCAGACGTTCCTCTTCCGCTGTGATCTGTGCGCTATCCCGGTCCGCCATTTTGGAAGCATCTTTCTGAATCTGAATGACACGCACAGCGACAAGAAGGACCAGGCAGGCTGCCGCCAGTCCCGCATAACGGATGATCCGGCTCCGGAAAGGAATCATCCGTGCCTGATCGGAATGACCGGTCCGGCTCTGATCTTCTTCGATGAGACGATCAATAATTTCATCCAGATTTTTAGTCATCCCAATTTTGAAATGTTCACCATCACAAAGTAAATATACAAATCCTTTCATTATTTTATTGATTCTAATGCATCTCGTACTTTATCACAATATTCAATTACATCTTTAGATACACCAGGTTTCCAACTATATTTTTTCAATGTATTTAAAACGGCATCATGAACATTT
>CACWKM010000008.1 GCA_902761475.1 uncultured Bacteroidales bacterium | reverse complement strand
GAGAACACCAGCGTGGCGGCAGGGTAGAGGTTGTGGAGCGTGACAGCGTCGCCGTGATATCGTTTCGTGACGAGGAGCAGATTGACGGTGGAGTCGGGGGCGTCGGCAGTGCGGTTTTTCCACTTCCCGCTGCCTATCGCCATCATTCGCCAGCCCTGCATCATGGCATAGGGCGGCCGCACGGCACCCGTGCTCCACTGGGCACCGCAGGTGTCGATGGGCGTGATGTGGGCGATGTGATGTCGCGCGATGAACCCTGCCTGGCGGCGTGTGAATGTCGCCACGTCGGGCGGCGTGGCATCGGGGCACCACAGCCATGCCGAGTCGCCGTCGAACTGCAACACCGGTGTGGACGAGTAGTCGTTGAACACCACCAAGCCACGGTGCGGCGTGCGCCAGTCAATCCATGCGCTGTGCATCGCCATGGCCGCCAACACTGCGCCAGTGGCGACGAGCAGCCAGCCACGGCGACTGCGAAGCCACCACACTATCGAAATGAGCGCGGCAAAATAGAGCCACACCGCCGTGGTGGTGACGTCGAGCGAACCGATGTGCGACATCGGCAATGTGGCCACCCAACGCGCCACGCTGTCGACATAGGAGCAGAGCGCGTCGAAGCACCGCCCCAGCAGTCCCAATCCCATGCCACTGCCTGCGGTGAGCAGGCACAGGCTGCCCACTACCATCACGATGGGCATGGCGGGTAGCACCAAGAGATTGGTCACAGCACCAAGTAGCGGCACGCTGTGGAAGTAGTGGGCTGCGAGTGCCAGGGTGGTGATGCTCGCCACCGACGACGACACGAGGGTGGAGCACACATAATTGGCCCATGTGGGCAGGTGCCAGCGCGTGTCAAACAGTTCGAAGGCCATGAGCAGCGCCGCCACCGTGATGAAACTCATCTGGAATCCCACGGCGAAGAGCGATGCCGGCCACACCGTGAGGATGAGCAATGCCGCCACTACCAGCGCATTCAGCGCGTGCGTGCGACGGTAGAGAATGACGCCGCCCATGGTGAAACCCACCATGATGCTGGCGCGCACCACGCTCGGCGACAAGCCCGTGAATGTGGCGTAGGCAGCGATGCACAGCAGGGTGACGGCGAGGCGCCACTTCTTGCGGCCGAGGAAGTCGAGCGGAAATAGCAACCACCAAAACAGCATGGCGATGATGCCCACATGGAGACCGCTCAGTGCGAGCACATGCGCAATGCCAGCGTGGGCAAAGGTGTCGCGCTGCTCGCTGTCGATGAGTTGGCGGTCGCCCATCATCACCGCCACGAGAAAGTGCTGCGACACAGGCGAGAGGTCCGACACGAGAATGCGCTGGATGAGGCGTGCGCGTTGCTGGGCCATCCACGACATCAATGAGTTGCGATGCCCCACGCGCCACAATTCCTTCACGCCGATGTGCTGTGTGAATGCAATGCCCTGGTGACGCATGAGGGCCACACGGTCCACCTCGCAGGGATTGCCCATGTTGCGCACGGGCTGCAGCGCACAGGGCCAAGCCACCACATCGCCCACGTGGAGCGTGTAGTCGCAGCCGCGCGTGCTCAAGTCTATCAGCGTGGGAGGCAATGAGTGAGCCGTGCGCGACGAGTCGAGTGCCCATTGGAGTTCCACGACCATGGTCATGGAGAAGTCGTGCTTCACCAGTTGGCGCACCTCGCCCACGGCGTGCCTATGGTCGGCGCCGCAGGGTGGGGCAATCGACGGCATCCACAGCGACATGGCCAACTGGCCCAGCGCAAAGCCGGTGAGGGCCATCGGCACGGTGAACCACGGTCGCAGCGTCAACCGGCGCATGGGAGCATCGTGCCCCGCCACCAGCAATGCCACGTGCACTGTCGCGGCCACGACAATGGCCGCGGCGGCAATCCACCACCACGGCCAGTGATCGCCCACGACGATGCCTATCATCATGGGCAACAGCAACCGCACTAAAGGCGTGCGGTTCACGGCTTGGAATTCCAAATCTCGTAGGAGGCGAAGGCTTGCAACAGCAGCATCTCCAGCCCATTCTTGACTTTTGCGCCAGCCTCGCGCGAGCGTTTCATGAACAATGTCTCGTCGGGGTTGTAGATGAGGTCATAGCACAGATGCTCCTTGCCCAGAAAGCGATAGGGGAAGTCGGGGCACTCGTCCACATTGGGATACATGCCCACCGGGGTGGCGTTGACCACGATTTTTGCCGTTGCCACCATGGCGCGGGTGAGTTCCTCGTAGGTGACCGTGGAGGCCGACTTTTGCCTCGATACCAGTTGCGGCTCCACGCCGAGTTTGCGCAGGGCGTGGCACACCGCCTTGGCCGCACCGCCAGTGCCCAGCACCAGCGCCTTGTCGCGTGCCGGGGTGATGAGGGCCTCCATGGAGCGCCCAAACCCTATGGTGTCGCTGTTATAGCCGCGAAGTTCCACCAACTCGCCCTTGTCGTCGCGAATAAACTTAATCACGTTCACCGCTCCCACAGCCTCGGCGTCGGGGTCGAGCGAGGCAAGATAGGGCATCACTTGTTCTTTATAGGGGGTGGTCACGTTCAGGCCGCAGAGATTGGGATACTCGCTCACCACTTCCATGAACTCCCCGATGTCGTCGAGTTCAAAGTTGACATAGTGAGCATTGATGCCCTCCTCCTCAAACTTGTGGTTGAAGTAGTCGCGCGAGAACGAATGTCCCAAACGATAGCCAATGAGCCCGTAGAGGTGCTCGTAATCAAGTAATGAAGCCATAATTGTTGTCGATAAAAGGTTGTGGTACTACTTGCAAAGTTAGCACTTTTTCTCATTAAATCCTACACCGCCCCCGCTTTTTCCTCCACACGTCACACAATCACCCACCGATAGAACTGATGGACGAGTTCGCGCGAGATGTTCGACGAGAAGTTCCCGTGCGAGTGGAACGATTAGAGAGCGACACAGAGCCGCCAGAGGAGGGTGTGGGGGACTTCCATCAACTCGCTGGACCTCTCATTTTTGTCGTCTGTTTAAGCGTTTCAAATAAAAAAAGTTTGCGTTCTCATTCTCGGAATCCCCACTTCGTCCACGAACAAATTCAATTTTGTCGTTTGCTTTGTTGATGCTAACTGCGAAAGTATCTTTCTTCGATTCAGTTTGTTTCCTTCCCATTTCCACTAATTTGTTTACTTGGAAATATCTGTCGAAGAATGTCTCAACGGAGTCGCGCATCTCATCTCTGTAAGTAATGCCCGACCGGTCTACTTGGGCCTTTACCGATTCGGGGGAATAGTTCAGCGCAAGCGAGTCTCCCTTGATTTTCCATTTCCCTCCGAAGATGTATGTGATGATGATATCGCCGCTGTAGAACGGGTTGGCATAATGTGCTCTCGATTCAATGCTAAAAGAATCAGGCTTCATGAAATTGTAGTAATATATATCTTTGCCTGAGATTTCGTATTCCCATTGGCCAATGATGTCATTATTACTGACTGTTCTGCCAACCCTTTGGCTCTTTTTAACAAATTCAGCCAGTTCTTCGTCATCAATATTCATGATGAACTTGTTCCTGTCGCTGAGGCGTTTCCATGAAAGTGCCCATTGGCGTAAGGTTCTTGCCCTATACGACGAATAATCAATAAAATGTTTTATCTTTTGGTCTTTGAGTTTTTCTTTCAAGATTGTCGAGTAAGGATTACCAGATTGGCCGTTGACATTGAACTTCACCTCCAATTCATAATATTCCTCTTCAGAAATAGGAAATTTCCATACAGGTGAATGAGAAATCTCGTTATCAATAAGGCGTCTGGTCTGATAAAAAGTTTCCATGTTGTCAACGAAAGGCACATCGCTCAGATTCTTCCACGTATCCTGACTGCTACTGAAAATCTTCTCCTTGGAGTCATCGAAATAAGTATCGACATTATAAATGCTGCCTAACATAGACAACGCCGTGTAAAGCGTATCTTCTGGCAACGAGTCTATCTGGTCGAAATGGTCTATAACATATTGGATGGCTGACTTTTGTCTTTCTTCACTTTCTGCCAGATGTTCTAAAATGGCAACGCTTGCTTCGATGTCATGAATCAGCATCATGGCCGTTTGCCGTTGGGCTTGCTGGGCCTGACGATGCTCGATGAAGCGTGCCGTGCCGAAGGTGAGCACGATAGAGATGGTGGTGGCAAGCGTGGTCAGCAACAGTTCTTTCACCATGTCGCCACCAGTGAGTTTGCGCCCGAACTTGGGCATCTTGAATTTTACGTTCATTTCTTTGCTGTTATCATCACACAATACCGTTGGGCTCTTGGAAATCGTAATCGCCCTATCGGTTCTTCTACAGATTTGCTGCAAAGTTACGAAAAAACGAGTGCGGGACAAAAAGTTTTTTTTATAACGCACACAATGACAGGCAAATTCAACCTTTGTCCTAATTATAGTGGTGAACCAACAATAAAAAGGAAATCCCTGCTGCGAAGGGGGCGCAACAGGGATTTCTTGGTTCTGCGGGTGGGCCGAGTGATTAGTCGAGCACCTTGGTGACTTCGAGCACGCTCTTGACCTCTTGCTGGCCGCGGTCGTTGGTCACCCACACGCGTCCGCGCTCGGTGTCAACCTTGTCCACGGTGTATTCCTCGTTGTAGGTGGCCACGAAGAGACCTTTCACCTTGTCGCCGGGCTTCAATCCCTCGGAGTTCATGGGGATGAGTTTGCAGTCCGACTTGGGATAAACGGCTACTCTGTCCGAGAAGCCCAGCACGAGCACCTTGTCGTCGGTGGCCTTGATGAGTTTAGCAGCATCCCACTCGCCGCGCGAGTTCTTGCATGCCACCTGCACACCGGGCTCCCACTGGCCATCGTGCAGCACGATGAACGAGTTGGGCTTGAGCGGCGAGTTGGCATACTTCTCGGCAAAGTTGGTGGGGGAGTTGGGGTCAATCTCCATGCGCGAGTCGAGGTAGTCCACCAGCGGCTCGGCAGGATTGCTGTCGTCGCGCACGATGGCACGGCGCAGACCGCTACCTTGCTGCCACCAGGTGAGCAGGATGTCGCCCTTCTTGGCGGTAGCGCCCTCGGGAATGCCGATAATCAGGGAGTTGGGAAGTTCATAGTCCTCTTTGAAGTTCACCACCGACTTCTGTGCGCCGGCTTTCTTCAAATTGGTGTTGTAGAAAATGAGTCCCTTGCGGGTCAAGTCCTCCTTGTCGTCAATCGCTACTTTGTAGTAGGTGTAAGGAGCCAACACAAGTTGACCGTCGGTGAGTTGTTCGCCAGTGCTCTGGGGGAAGTCCCAAGGCCAAGCGGCGGGATCGACTTCGGCGGCAGCGGTCTGCTCGGCGGCGGCGCTGTCGGTGCCATTTGCATTGTTCTCGCTGTTGCCTGCGCAACTCATGGCTGTCATCGAAGTGGCGATAACGGCCATCAAAATCAATTTCTTCATCATAGTTCTTTTTTACTCAGTTATGAAAACAATAGTTGTGAATAAAGATTCGTTTACCATAGTTGTCGATGCTTGCGCCAGAAGTGAAACAGCGCGCGCGCATGTTTGCGCCCTAATGGCGACAGCACGCTGTGTGTGGTCACACGTTGAAACATGTGGATGATGGTGACCTGCGGCAGATAGCGCACTTGCCATCCGGCGTGCACTGCGCGCAGGCAGTAGTCGGCATCTTCCGGGCCATAGAATATTTTCTCGTCGAGCAACCCTATTTGGTCTATCACCTCGTGCCTGATGAGTTGGCATGCCCCTATCACATAGGTGGGGGCCAGGGCACCGTCGTCGTCGGCAGGAAAGGTGACTTTGGGCTGCTTGAGCCCCAGCACGTTGCGGGCCTTCACGCCCAGACCAGGGTAGGGCTTTGCGCTGTCTTGCACCGTGCCGTCGGCATCGACGAGACGGCAAGCCACGATGCCCACTTGCGGATGACTGTCCATGTAGGCCATCATGGTCTCCACGGCGTGCTCGCTGGCGATGGTGTCGTTGTCGAGCAGCAACACGCGCGCTCCACGTGCCAGGCGCAGGCCTTGGTTGCGGGCTGCCGCCACACCACGATTCTCGGCGTTGCGCAACACGATGATGTGCGGGTAGGATTCCGCAATGGCCTCGGCGGTGCCGTCGGTCGACGCATTGTCAACCACAATCACCTCCACCTGGTCGTTGGAGGTGAGGGCACCCAGCGATGCCAGGCAGTCCATCGTGAGTCGCCGCTGGTTCCACGTGAGTATGATAATCGACAGTCGCATGAGCGTTAACCAAACAGTTTGATTTTCAAGGCGCGCAACGCGTGCGTGAATTCGCTCCACGAACTGAAGCGTTTCATCTGTGTGCTCACGAAGTGCCACGACAGGAAGTAACTCAAATTGTTCTTGAACAGCATGCGCTCCATCTCGCGGCTCGACAGGTGCGGCAGGTTGAGAATCGACTCGCGCTGCACGTCGGTGGGCACGTAGCGGTCTATCCAGCCGTTGGCAATGGCCTGCTCGTAATATTCCGTGCCGGGGAAAGGCGACACGATGTTAAACATCACCTGGTCCACCTTGAGTTTCTTTGCCTCGCGAAGCGTGTGCTCTACCGTTTCTTTCGTCTCGAGCGGACTGCACCCAATCAAGATGTTGAGTTTCACGGGCACATTGTACTTTTTGAGCAATTCCACAGCGCGGTGAATGTCGGCCACGGTGATGCCTTTCTTTACATACTTGAGTATCTCGTCGTCGAACGACTCCACTCCCAGGTCCACATATAGGCATCCGCTCTCGCCGAGCATGCGTGCCACATTCTCGGTGATGGCGTCGACGCGTGCCTGACAGCCCCACACGATGCCGTGCTTGCGCATGATGTCGCACAATTCCTGTGTGCGCTGCTCGTTGCCTTTCCAGATGAAGTTGTCGTCCATGAAGCCGATGGCCTTGTAGCCTTCGGCGGCGAGTTGGTCCACCTCGCGCGCCACGCTGGCCGTGGAGCGATAGGAGATGGGGGGCTTGTGGCCGTTGCCGTTGGCGCGGTTCTCTATTTCGCGGGCAAAGGTGAGCGAACTGGGCACGCAATAGATGCAGTGATAGGGGCAGTTGCGACTCGTCACCAGCGTGGTGTAGGGACCCGTCTTGAGTTTGGGGTTGTAATAGCGCCGGTGGGCAATGAAGTGGCGTGCCGCAAAGGGCAGTTCGTCGAGGTCGCGCAGCAGCGGACGGAAGCCATTGTTGCGCACCTTGCCATCGACGAGGCACGATGTGCCGGTGACCGACTGCCAGTCGTCGCCTTGCTCGATGGCACGCACCAGTTCGCGCACAGTCACTTCGGGCTCGCCGCGCACCACGATGTCGTGGTCGCTCGTGAGGCACTTCTGCGTGAAGTGGGTAGGACCGGGGCCAAGCAACACGACCTTTGCCGCAGGACGATGCTCGTGGATGAGCGAGGTGGCAATCAAGTCATTTTCTATCGACAAATTGACGGTCCAAATGAAATAGATGTCGCTCGTGTCCTCGGCGAGAAATTTAGTAAACGCTTCGCGCGATTCGCGGTCATACACGAAGTCGCGGTATGCAATATCGTGGTGGCCCTCCTCTTCAAGGACGGCCACCACGGTGAGTTCGTAAATGTTGGGTGCCAAATACACCACGCGTGTGCAACCAGCAGTACGCTCGGCGGGTTGCTTGCTGCCATCAAGCACGGGGGGCACCACAAATGTTATTTTCATTGCAATAATATCTGTCGTTCTTTTATTAAAGAACGAGTGTGAACGGCCTTTATTGTGCCACTCCCAAATCGCGTAGGGTTCGGGGTGCCGGAGTGGGTGGCAACGGCTTGCGGTCCTTGAGTTGGTCGAGCACCACCTCGATGGCCTTGTCGAGTTGCTGGTCGATGCCGCGGAACTCGGCGATGGGGTCATTGTCGATGACGATGTCGGGGTCCACGCCGTGGTTTTCCACTATCCAGTTGCCGCGAGTGTCGTAGTTGGTGAAGAACGGCACGCGGATGTCGGTGCCGTCCATGTAGGGCAGCGAACCGCTGATGCCTATGATGCCGCCCCACGAGCGGGTGCCTATCACGGTGCCTATCTTGTTCTCCTTGAAACTCCACGGGAACAGGTCGCCGTCGCTGGCCGAATATTTGTTCACCAGCAGCACTTTGGGGCCGTAGAGCGTCTGCTCGGGCGTGGTGCCGTTGTAGTTGCTGCCGCGGAACATGGTGAGTCGATAGGGCTGGCGAAGCAAGCGCTCGATAATCATTGGGGAGATGTTGCCACCGCCATTGCCGCGGTCGTCAACGATGAGCGCCTCCTTGTCGAGTTGGGCAAAGAAGTAGCGAGAGAACTCGCGCAGGCCTTCGCGACCCATGTCGGGAATGTAGATGTAGCCCACGCGGCCATTCGTCTTTTCGCTCACATAGTTGATGTTGTGTTGCACCCAGTCGTAGTGCTGTAGCGGATACTCATCGGCGATGGGCTTCACCACAACCTTGCGTGCTCCGGCGCCGTTGGCCGCCGTGGCGATGGTGAGTTCGGTGAGCACGTTGGCCTTGCCGCGCAGCAGCGTGTAGATATTGTCCACCCCTGCGGTGCTCACGCCGTCAACGGCGGTGATAAAGTCGCCCTCGCGCACGTTCATTCCCTTCACGGCAAGTGGCGAGCGGAGTTCCTCGCGGTCGGGCGCGCCTTGCCAAATCTTGACAATGCGGTAGGCGTCGCCTTCGCGCGACAGTGGTGCGCCCAGCAAGCCCATGGGAAGTTGGTCGATTTCGATGTGGTCGCCACCGTCCACATAGGCATGACCGCAAGCCAGTTCGCTAATCATCTCGCCTATCACATAGGTGAGGTCCAGGCGGTTCTTCACATAGGGCAGCAGCACGGCATACTTGTCGTGCATGGCTTTCCAGTCCACGCCGTGCATGTTCTTCAGGTAGAATCCGTCGCGATAGGCGCGCCAAGCCTCATTGAAGATTTGGGCCCACTCTTGCTCGTAGTTCACCTGTGCCACCATGTCGTCGAAATTGACGGCTTCGCTGAGTTCTACCTTGTTTTCGGGCGTTGCCACCACATAGGCGTTCTGTCCTTTGATAAACAGTGCCTTGCGGCCGTCGGCCGAGACCATCATGCGAGCGCCGCCCGCAATCAGGTCGTCTTTTTGTTCTTCGAGGTTAAACATGTGCGTGCCGTCGGTGCCGTGATACCACACGTTCTTGCCGTCGCAGAAGAACGAGCCGTAACTGCCAGTGGCCACGGGGAGTTTGACGATGCGGTCGGCGAGGCCGTCGATGTCGATGCCGTCGATG
Source organism: uncultured Bacteroidales bacterium (assembly GCA_902761475.1). Lineage (GTDB taxonomy): Bacteria > Bacteroidota > Bacteroidia > Bacteroidales > Muribaculaceae > Sodaliphilus. The sequence continues at coordinate 11,245 of CACWKM010000008.1, read as the reverse complement.
CCCGAGGACGACGTCTGCGGCTTGCTCTTCTTGTCTTTGCCGCCCGATTTGCCTTCGCCCTTATCGTTGCTGCTTTCCTCGCCGGTTGTCACCTTGGCGTCGGTGGGCAGGAAGGGCGACGGCGTTTCTTTGTCGAGCAGCGCGAGGTAGATGCCCTCGGTCTTGCCATAGGCAAAATTCCACTCGATTGAACTATAAATGGGGTTGAAATCGCGCGATGAGGCAAAGATGAGGTATTTGCCATCGCTGCTGAAGGCGGGAGCATTGCTCTCATACATGCCGTCGGTCACGGCATATTGCTTGCGCTGTGCGATGTTGTAGAGATATACGCGGTTAAACTGGTTGCGACCCGTCTGATAGTAGGTGAGCCACTTGCCGTTTGGCGAGAATGTGGGGGTGGGGAACTCGCCGATGGAGTCTTGCAGCAGAGTCACCTTGGTGCGAGCGGCCACGTTCACGAGCACGATGCGGTTTTCGCGGTCGGTGTAGACGATGCGGTCGCCGGTGGGACTCCACTCAAAGTCGCGAATGTAGGTGTCGTTGTCGCGGGTGAGTTGCACGGCCTCGCCGCCCTGCGCCGGACGCATCCACAATTCTGTCTCGCCGGTGGCATCGCTGATGTAGGCGATATTCTGCCCGTCGGGGCTCCACTTGGCTTCGCGCTCGTGCACGCCGGCGGTGCGGGTGAGGTTGCGCGTCACGCCCTTCTTCACGGGCACGTCAAACACCTCGCCACGCGCGCTCACCACCATGCGGTTGCCATCGGGTGACAAATGGCCGGCGGTGACGAAGTCTTTCACATGGCGCAACTCATTGCGCGCCGAACTGTTCTCGCTGTTCAGTTCCACGTTCACCTTGTGATACTCTTTGCTGCTGGGGTCGAGCACATAGAGGTAGCCGCTGTTTTCAAACACGATTTTGCCGCCTCCGCACGACGCAAATTTCACATCGTAGTCGGTGAATTGCGTCACTTTGCTCGTGACGCCGCTCACGGTGTTGTACACAAAGATGTTCATGGTCTTGTCGCGGTCGCTCATGAAATAGATTTCATCGCCCACCCACATGGGGTCGATGTCCTGGGCCACGTTGTTTGTCACGTTTTTCACCGCGCCGTTGCTGGGGTCGTAAATCCAGATGTCGTCGGCCATGCCGCCCTTGTAGTATTTCCATGTGCGGAATTCGCGGAACACGCGGTTGTAGGCCATGCGTTTGCCGTCGGGAGCAAAACTGCAGAATCCGCCTTCGGGCAGCGGCAGTTGCTGCGCCATGCCGCCGTTGCGGGGCGCGCACCACAGTTGGCCGTCGAAACTGTCGCTCACGCGGTTGCGGAATATCACGCCCTGGCCATCGGGGGTCCACGTCATCACGATGTTATTGGGACCCATGCGGTCGCCCCAGTCGTCACGCGGATTGTTGCCAGTGAAGGTGATGCGTCGGGGCTCGCCGCCGCGCGACGAAATCACGTAAACCTCGGTATTGCCGTCGTATTGTCCTGTGAAAGCGATGCTTTGGCCGTCGGGCGAGTAGCGGGCGAAGGCCTCATAGCCTTTGTGCGACGTCAATCGCACTGCGCGGCCGCCGTGCACCGATACCGTGTACAGGTCGCCGGCATAACTGAAAGCGATTTCGGAGCCGTTGGTGCCCGGGAAACGAAGCAGACGAGCCTCGTCGGCATGCAGCAGCACGCTGCAACTCATCGTCGCAAGCGCGGTAATCAGGATGGAAAGGAATCGATTCATTGTCGTTGTCTTATTTGATTGGTTGATTGATGATTTCATCTCGTTAGGGTTGCGGCAATCGGCGATAGCGGAGCCACATGCTGGGCGTGCGCGCTGGCACCGACGGGATGGTCCACGGGGTGGTCTCGGTGAGTCCCACGCGGTTGTCGCCGGCGAGCAAATTCACCACAATGGTGGTGCTTGCGATGGTGTCCTGAGCGGGTGGCATGAGCACGTGGCCCTGGTCGTGGCCGTTGGTGCGAATGAGCCAAGCCTGGCATTGCGAGGCGCCCTCGCTGCGGTAGATGCGCAAGGCGTGGCGGCCCGCTTTTTCGGTCACCACATAGGCGCGCCAGGTGGCGTCGGGTTGGGGAACCAGCAGGGTGGTGTGCCACATGCTGTCGGGTACCACAATGGCCTGTGGGGACACGGTGGCGGCTTGCTTCGAGGCGAGGGTGACGTGGTTGCCCTTGCTGGTGCTGGGGCGAAGCGTCACCACGATATTCTGTTTGCCGCTCACGTCGCAGGGCAGGAAACCGCCCTCGAGCGTCTTGCCATTGGCCGTCACGCTCACCACGTCGCTTCCCGTGCCCGAGATGGTGATGTTGAGCGTGGCTTGGCGGTAGCGCAGTCCCACGATGTGTTTGTCGCCAGGCAGACACGCTGGCACAAAGGGGCGGAATTCAATGCCGGCGGCATCGGTCTTGATGCCGGCAACCATGCGCAGCACCATGGCGGCACTGGCGGCGCTCAGGGCCACCTCGTCGGTGGCGTGGGCGGCGAGCGTGAGATGCTGGGGCTGGAATAGGGCCTGGGCACGCAGTAGCGCACCAAGGCTGCGGCGCACCATGTTCTCGTTATTGACCTCGGCGGCGGCAAGCGTCCACAGGGCTTGTGTGGTGGGCCAGCAGGGTTGGTCAAAGTAGGGCTCGGTGGACGATTGGAGCGGATGAAGCACATTCACTCCCTCGTGATAGATGGGGGTTGACGCAATAAGTTTCTCGGCGCGATTGTCATCGGCGATGCCCCATAGCACAGCCACCGACTGCGCAAAATTGTCACAACATGGCAAGCCGCGTGGCGTGTCGAAGAAATAAAGCAGGGCGTCATAGCGGCCTTGGGTCTCGTCCCACAATTGTTGGTTGATGAGGTCCTTGAGGTGGTTGCTCGACAACACGTGCTGGTTGTCGTTGGCAAGGCCCAGGGCGTCGGTCATCTTGTCGAGCATGTCGTGCGTCACCGCAAGGGCCACATTGGTGGCGAGCGACATGGTGCCCATTTGGTCGGCAAGCGACATCTCTTGCGGATAGATGGGCAGCAGGCGTTGATGGCGGCCGCGCATGAGCGTCAAGTTTTGGTTCACAAGCAATTCTTCGTCGCGTGCCACGGTGCGTTGCAGCACGTCATAGGCCCACTGCAGCCAGTTGCGGTCGCCAGTGACGCAATACACTTCCCAGGCCGCCACCGCCCAACCATAATGATTGTTGAAGAGCGGCCACTCCTCATTGTCAATGACGATGACGCTGTCGCGCACCTCGCTGCGCAGCGACGCCATGCACCGCTCGGGGGCGAGCAGGGCAAGCGAGAGCGACATGGCGGCATGTTCATTGCCCGAACTCATGGTCTGCCGCAAGGCGACGTCCTGCGCCAGTGCCATGGCGATGGTGTGCATCGACAGGCGCATGCAGCCGTCAATGAGCGGTTGGAACGACACGTAGCGGGGCAGTTTGTAGTCGGCGGCACGCACTGTGCCTTGCTGATGAGGGGCGGCGTGAGTGGTCCAGTGCAGGGTAGTGTCGTGGCCATAGAGCGAGTCGAGCAGTGCCACGTCGGCATTGCTGCGCACTTTGCCATTGGCCTCGCACCATGCCAGCAGGCCGCCTTGCTTCACACTGTCGGTGCCCACCACAAAGTCTTCGTTGTGAACGATGACGGCATCGCTCATGGGGCGCTCCACACACGAAGTGAGAAGCACCGACAAGGCGGCTAACAGCACGATGTGCACACGGTGAAACATCACGGTACAGGTCATGGGAGCGGGGTGAGGGTGATGGTGAACGAACGGTTGGTGGCTGGCACGCGGTAGGGTGGCAGGGCATAGCCGCCCATGTTCCAACTGTTGATGCCGCCCACGCCAGCAACAGCGCCGTCGAGATATAGCAGCACGTTGTCGCTTCTCGACAACTGTGTGCTGTGGCGCTGGTGTTTGACGTAGTCGCCCTTGGCACCGTCGGTGAGCATTTCCACGTCATAGCGCAATGCGCTGGCACAGAATGGGGCGGGCGACGTGACACGGATGCCGTGGCCGCTACGGTCGGTCTGTTCCCACCAGCGCATGTCGCACTTGGTGCCCGTCTCTTGCGGGCGGATGTAGGGATAGAATTGTTCGTCGGCAGTCTGGCTGTACACCCCAATTCGTTGTCCTCCCAAGCGGTCGGGATAGTTCTCGACAGGTCCGCGGCCGTAGTAGCGGCTCAGGTCGTAGGCGGCCTTGAGCGGCAACACGAGGCCGAAACGGAACATGTCGGGGGCCTCGCTGCCGGGTGCGAACGCGATGCTTTGCTCAATGGTGATGGCGCCCGTGGAGGCGACGAGGTAACTGAGGGTGAGGGTGGCGTGCACAGTGGGCATGTCGTAGGCGGTCACCACCTTTACGGCGCCTTGTGGCAAGGCGTTGGTCTCAAAGCGGATGAGGGTGCGCTTGGGGTCGCGCCAAGCCTCAAACTGCTTGTGCAGCCACGCGCCCATGTCGTTGTCGGTCACGCCGCGCCAGAAGTTGGGCGCCACGGCAGCGTGGCCAAGCAGTTCGGTGTTCTTGACTTGCCACGAGGTCATGGCGCCGCTAGTGCGGTCAAACACCACGCGGCAGGCTTCGCTGCTCACGATGGCGCTTTGCCCGTCGTTCGCCACCTCTACCTTGCCGCTCGAGGGAGCGGGGCATGCGAGGTGTGGCGCGCTCAGCGACAGTTGCTCGGTGGCTATCACGGTGCCCGCAGCGAGCAGCGGCGTGGCTTTGCTCAGCACGAAGTCGATGTCGAGCAGCCACTCGTGGGCGGTCGTGTCGACTGGCGGCAGCGACAACCGCACGAGGCGCGTCTCTTGCGGGGCGATGTCAATCTTGTCGACAGTGCCCATGCTGGTGGGTTTGCCGTCGCACAGCAGCCGCCATTGCAGGGCTATGTCGGGCGTGCCGGCAAAGAACTGCTCGTTGCGCACCTGGATGAGGCCGCGCGACAGGTCGACGGCGCGCACCCACAAATTCTGGTACTGGTAGCCCACCTCATACATGTGCGGATTGGGCACGCGGTCGGGACTCACGAGGCCGTTGCAGTTGAAGTTTTCGTCGCTGGGGTCCTGCGCGTTGTAGTCGCCGCCGTAGGCATAGATTGCGCGTCCTTGTGCGTCGGTGCTATGCAGGGCCTGGTCCACGAAGTCCCAGATGAAACCACCCTGGAAGTTGCGATATTGCCGCACGAGGTCCCAGTATTCTTTCAGTCCGCCGCCCGAGTTGCCCATCACATGATTGTATTCGCACTGAATGAGTGGCTTGGCATTTGTCACATCTTGACAATAGCGCTCGCAGTCCTCTTGCGAGTAATACATGGGGCAAAAGATGTCGGTGTTGATGCCCATGCCGGCCTGCTCAAACTGGATGGGGCGGCTGGGGTCTTGTTTGCGCACCCATTGGTAGGCCGCCGTCATGTTGGGGCCGTCTTTGGTCTCGTTGCCCAGCGACCAAATAATCACGCTGGGGTGGTTGCGGTTCAATGCCACGTTGTGCTGGTTGCGCTCCAGGATTTGGCGCGCGAACATCGGTTTGCCCGCCAGGGCGTCGGCCTCGTAGCCAAAGCCGTGGCTTTCCTGGTTGGCCTCGGCGCACACATAGAGGCCATATTCGTCGCACAGGTCATACCACAACGGGTCGTCGGGGTAGTGACTGGTGCGCACGGCGTTGATGTTGAAGCGTTTCATGAGCGTGATGTCCTGTATCATGCGCTGGCGCGACACCACATATCCGCCGTCGGGGTCCATCTCGTGGCGGTTCACGCCCTTGATGAGGATGGCCTTGCCGTTCACCAGGAGTTGGCCGTCTTTCATCTCCACCTTGCGCATGCCCACCTTCACAGGCACCACTTCGGTGATGGCACCCTTGTGGCGCAAGGTGGCCACGAGGGTGTAGAGGTAGGGCACTTCGGCGCTCCACAACTTGGCGTGGGGCACGGCGAGTGTCACGTCGGTCCCCGTTCCGGTTGCCACCGTTTTCCCCTCGGCATCAAGCAGTTCCACATCAACATCGCCCTTTCCTTGCAACTGGCTCACCACATGCACCGTGCCGTTTTCGAAACTCGCGTCGAGGTCGGGGGTGACGTGGATGTCGGCGATTCTTGCCGCCTGTGGCTTGGCATAGAGGTAGCACGAACGCCCCACGCCACTCATGCGCCAGAAGTCTTGGTCCTCGTCGTAGGAACCGTCGCACCACCTGAACACCTGAAACGCCAGCAGGCAGGGTTTGCCGGCCTGCACATAGGGAGTGATGTCGAATTCCGCTGCCACCTTCGAGTCTTCGGCATAGCCCACATAGTTGCCGTTCACCCACAGGTAGATGCACGACGTGACCGAGCCGAAGTGGGCGATGACGCGCTCGCCGCGCCACGAGGCAGGAATGTCGATGGTGCGCCGATAGGACCCCACATGGTTGCCTTGCACGGGCACATAGGGCGGGTTGTCCTTGAACTGGCCGTGCCAAGCGAAGCCTATGTTGACATACACTGGGTCGCCATAGCCGTTGAGTTCCCACAATCCTGGCACGGGCATCTGCGCCCATTTGCTGTCGTCATATCCGGGACGGAAAAAGTCGGCGGGACGCTGTGCCACCGCTTCATTCCGCAGGAATTGCCAATTTCCGTCAAGTGGCAAGTGGCGGCTCGACTGGGTCTTGTCGCCCTGGAGGGCAAGCGCACGGTTCTCATAGCCGAAGAAGTCGGTGTGAGGGGTGTAGCGGTTCACCTGGTTCACTTGCAGGTCTTGCCACTCGGTGAAACTGGGGCGGGCGGCATGGACCCAGGCAGAGAAACTCATTGCCACGGCAATAGTGGCGAGCAGGCGGAATTTGCGCGGGAAACGATAGGACATGATGTAATTGTAGAATAAATGACGATACAAATTTCTTAAAAAATATCGACATAAGCAAACCGCGCGTGCGCGTGAAAGAGTTTTTTAGTATATTTGCCGTGTAAAACTCTAAAGACGCAACGATATGATACGACAAACGCTGTTAACGATGTGGCTGGCGGTGGCGCTGGTGTGCCCCTTTGCCGGCATGGCGCAAGAGATGGCGCGCCAAGGCGACGCCGAGCATCTCGTGCCGCAGGGGTGGGAAAGCAAGCAGGCGGTGGGCGACCTCGACCGCGACGGGATTGACGACATGGTGGTTGTGGCTCAACCCAACGATGAGCGGCACTTGAAGGTGCGCGACGACGGCTACGTCTATAACTTCAACCCGCATGTGCTCGCCATCTATCGTGGCAAGGGCGGCGGGCAGTATGAGTTGTGGCGCCTCTACAAAGACGCTATTCCCATGAATGCCTCCGAGACGGTGAGCGTGGACGTGAGCGTGGGCGTCAATCAAAAGGGGGTGATTTCTATCGGCTTCGAGACCTTTGCTTCGGCAGGAGGGTGGGGCAATGGCGACATCGAGTACAAAATCCGCTATCAAAAGGGCGACTTTTACATCATCGGCTACGACGAGTCCAGCATGGCGCGCAACATGGGCGAACAGGAAAAGATTAGTGAGAACTACCTCACCCACAAGCGCTGCGTCACCACCAGCAACGTGTTTGACGACAAAGTCCCCCCGCGCACAAAATGGAGTTCATTGCCAGCCGCTCTCTTGCGGCGACTTGGCGACGAACCGCTCAACTATTGACGCACGATGCGCCACCAACATTAAAGGTTTACAACAACTTTAGAGTTGCGCACACAACTATCTTAAGGACAGCGAAATAAATTTTCAATTTCGCTGTCCTTTCGATGTCGCTTTTTGTATTGTATCTTTTTTTTGGCTGCCCCGTCAACAATGCCCAATTCACCGAATTGTCTTGCTATCCTAAATCCGTAAAATCCGTGAAATTCGTTGTTTAAATGTGGCTCGTGGCAATTCTTGCATTTTGTGGCTTGATTGTGTGAAAAAAATACTATCTTTGCAATACATGAATGGCAAGATTTGTCTTTGAAATTGTTTTAAATCACACAAGAATATGAAAGCCACAAGATTAACAAAGGTTGCATTGCTTTTGGCGGCAGTATGCCTGCCGATGTTTGCCAGCGCCGATGATTTTCAGGTTGGTAGTTTTTGGTACACAATAAATGAAGATGGGAAAAGCGCGAGCGTGGTGCAACACTCGAGTTACCGTGCCTTTGAGGGTGCTCTCATCATTCCCGATGCCGTGCAATATAGCGCCCGTTATTATCCTGTCACCGCCATTGCCAACAGTGCCTTTTATGCCTGCTCGCGCCTGACGAGCGTGACTTTGGGCGCCAATGTTGCCACCATCGGTAATTTTGCTTTCAGCGCCTGCGGTGCCGTGACGCGTGTGACCCTCCCCACGTCGCTCACCTCAATCGGCAATGGCTCTTTCGGTAGTTGCGTGGGGTTGACGAGTGTGACCCTCCCCGCCTCGCTCACGACAATAGGTGTTGGCGCTTTCCAAACCTGCTCGTCGTTGACTAGCGTGACCATCCCCGCCTCGGTCACATCCATTGGCTCTGGTGCCTTCTCAAGTTGCGAGGCGTTGTCGAATATGACTGTGGCAACCGGAAATACCCGCTACGATTCGCGTGGCAACTGCAAAGCCATTGTCGAAACCGCGTCCAACACGCTGATAAGTGGCTGTAAAAACAGCACCATCCCAAGTTCTGTCACCTCGATTGGCCAAAGCGCCTTCAGTGGTTGCACTGGCTTGAAGAACTTGTCCCTCCCCGCCTCGGTCACCTCCATCGGCTCCTTCGCCTTCCAAGGCTGCACTGGCCTGACGAACTTGACCATTCCGGCAACGGTCGCCTTAATTGGAAATGTGGCCTTCGTTGGCTGCAGCGGTTTGTCGAGCATTGTCGTAGAAGCCGGGAATCCCCATTATGATTCTCGTGATAATTGCAACGCCATCATCGAAACCCCGTCCAGCACGCTGTTGACAGGTTGCAAAAACACCGTTATTCCTTCTTCAGTCACGACGATTGGCATGCAATCCTTCTTAGATTGCACTGGCTTGACGAACATAACGATTCCCTCCTCGGTCACCTCGATAGGTGCTCAAGCCTTCTCTGATTGCACTGGCTTGAAGCGTGTGAATATCCCGAGTTCGGTGAGGTCTATCGGCGACTCGGGCTTCTATCACTGCACCAATTTGACCCGTATAGATGCTTACCCCGCTCCAGCGTATGTGACGCTAGGCCGTCGCGTCTTCACGGGGGTGCCTAAGGACAGAACGCTGCACGTGTTGCCCAAGTATATGAGCGCCTACCAAACGGCTGACCAGTGGAACGAATTCACCCCCATGGTGGCGGACTTGACCGATCCGTTTAAAAAAGGCGACGTGAATGGCGACGGTGATGTGGGCGCCACCGACATCGCCTGTGTGGTGAACGTGCTCGCCGGCCTGGAGAGCGCCGCACAATACGGCGGCCGCGCCGACGTGACAGGAGACGGCGGGGCAGTGACGGCTGCCGACATCGCAGCCATCGTCAACATCCTCGCCGGCCTGGAGTGATGAGGAATTAGGAATTAGGAATTATGAATTTAAACAACGAATTACACGGATTTTACGAATCTTATTCCGTTGTGAGTTAGTCCGTGTAATTCGTTGTTTAATGACAAGGTGGTCGCCGCTGGCGACGAGTTGCTAAGTCGTTGCCACCCCCAGTGAAATTGACCCGCTCGCACAGGGCTCGCACGGCCAATTCCACTGGGGGTTACTCAGCGGGCGCCCTCCGGGCGCGACCCCTCGCCCCAAAACTGTAGGGACGTGACATGTCACGTCCGGAACCGTTCGATGCTGCAAAATCGCCTCGCAATGAGGACGTTATCACGGACGCCACATGTGGCGTCCCTACACTGGTTAGTGTAATCGCTCCCCCCAAATAATCCGTGTAATCCGTGAAATTCGTTGTTTTCATTCCTCATTCATAATTGACTGAACGACACAATCTCCATGCAAAAACTGGGTTGAGGTGTTGGAATGTGGCTTATTTGCTTTGTTATCAATATGTTGGTGCCGTGATGTCGCCCGGTTATGCCTATCCGAGATCGTGGTAAGTTATTAACAATCGCTTGCCATGTCGAGAAAAATTTGTACCTTTGCAGCGGATTTCAAAGAAAAGACTTGCGACAAGTGTCATCTTGTCAGCCCTAAACTCAGTGGCACGCTTTTTGCAAAATTGGGTGCCAGTAAGACAAAGAAAAGATACCGCTGCCAGCGGGCAACGGGAGATTTAGACTAATTATTCACTAAAAAATTTGAAATTATGGGAAGTCAAGCATTGTTTAGGTATGGCGCTGTGAAGGCTCCGACATTGCCGTCACATGCCTACCACCCCAACGCCTCGCTGAGGCTTGCCAAGCGCGCCGGCTACATCGCCTGGCCCGCTGAGGGCAAAACGACCGACCGTAAGCCGCTCAACTGAGCCAATACGGCCGTTTTTGAAACGACAATTACGACATTTTTTACGGCAAAACTTCTAATGCCGAAAAATGGATTCATACTATTTTTCAAAGGAGGCACCGAGCTGTGAAGCCCAGTGCCTCCTTCTGTTCTCTCATTGGTCGTCCTTTTTTTAGAGCGAGCCGCCGGAGTAGAGCGCGTAGTACTTGCCCCGCATGGCGAGGAGTTCGTCGTGTGTGCCGCTCTCGATGATGTGCCCCTGCTCGAGCACGATGATGCAGTCGGCATTGCGCACGGTGCTCAGCCGGTGCGCGATAACAAAGGTGGTGCGTCCCTGCATGAGCGAGTCCATGCCGCGTTGCACCAGGCGCTCGGTGCGTGTGTCGATGCTCGACGTGGCCTCGTCGAGGATAAGGATGGGCGGGTCGGCCACGGCAGCACGCGCGATAGCCAGCAACTGCCGCTCGCCAGAACTCAGGTTGCCGCCGTCGCCGTCAAGGCGCGTGTGGTAGCCATTGGCGAGGCGACGGATGAAGTTGTCGGCACCCACCAGTTTTGCTGCCTCGATGCAGTCTTGGTCGCTGGCATCCAGACGGCCATAGCGCAAGTTGTCGATGACCGAGCCAGTGAACAAATGCGTTTCTTGCAACACCATGCCCAGGCTGCGCCGCAGATGCGACTTGATGATACTCTTCACGTCGATGCCGTCGATGGTGATGCGACCGTCTTGTATGTCATAGAAACGGTTAATCAGGTTGGTGATGGTTGTCTTGCCGGCTCCCGTGCCGCCCACGAAGGCGATTTTCTCGTCGGGCATGGCCTTGATGTTGATGTCGTAGAGCACCTGTTTTGTCGCAGTGTAGCCGAAGT
>CACWKM010000007.1 GCA_902761475.1 uncultured Bacteroidales bacterium | reverse complement strand
AACAGCATCGTGTCGCGTTCGAGCAGCAGCGGATCCGACGAGTTCGGCACCACGCTTACCAGCAAGAGCAACTTTAGAATCGACGTGCCCTTCGGTAGCAGCAACAAAGGCATTGGCGCACTGAGCGGCATGAGCAGTTACATGCACAATGGTGGCAGTTGGGACATGTACACGACGGGCACCTTTGGCGCTGCTTCGGGCACCAGCCAGTTATACTTCACGGTGACAGACGCTTCGAATGGTCTGATATCCTATGTGGGTCTGCCCAGTTGGGTGACGCAATGGTTCTCGCTTTCCGACTACCTGCAGACCAAGGTGACGCTGCCACAGACCCTCTCCATGTACGGCAAGAGTTACACGGTGACCGCCATTGGCGATGGCGCACTCTACAACACCAGCAGGGTGCAAAACTTCCAATTCCCCACCACGGTGACCAAGATTGGCGCTTCGGCATTTTACAAGAACACCTCGCTGAAGTTTGTAGGCAACAATGCACTCAATCTCTCGTCGAACAGTGACCTGTGCACCATCAACAAAGTGACCTCAATTGGCAACTATGCGTTCTACGATTGCAACATCTGTGGCACACATGACTTTAGTTCCGACTTGGCATCGCTGGGAAGTTACGCGTTCAGTCTTAATCCCAACATACAAGCCCTGGTGTTCCGTCGCTACATGTCCAAGTTGACGCTGGGAACAGACGCTTGGGGCAATGGCAACGGCTCGAGCGCCAAGGTGTATGTCAACTACCAGGGATATAGTTACTACAAGGACCAAGTCTCGACTTGGAGTTCCTCGCTGCGCGCCACTGCACTGAATATGCTGGTACCCTATGTGGCTTCTAACCACCCGAAGTATCGCGGTGCCGCAGTCGATGCCAATTTGGATTTGAGCATCAGCAAATTGCCTGCCGGCGTGAAGTGCTACTATGTGAACTACTACGACTCGCAGAAGAAACAGGCGCTCACCACTCAAATCAATGGTGCCGTGGCGGCTGGACAAGGCTTCATCGTGAAAATGGAGAACGCCAGCGCAAGCGACGTGCCCGGTGGCAAATTCTACCCGCTGCCATTGTCGTCCACAGGCTACAACCTGCCCGGCAACATGCTCATGGGCATCACATCGAGCGACCTCGTCACAGTGCCTCGCCAAACGGGTCTCGACTACTACAGCCTGGGCAGCAATGGAAAATATAACATCCAAACGGGAAACCTCAGTTTCTACGCCACCTCTTTACTGACGGTGAACTCGTCGTTGACGGGTGGCTTAGCCACTATTCCTCTTGACCTTGAGGCACCGAGCGTGAAGGGCGACGTGAACGGCGATGGCGTCGTCTCCGCGACCGATATCGCCTGCATCGTCAACGTGCTCGCCGGTGACCTCGACCGACATTGCCGAAATCGTCAACATCCTCGCTGGTCTCGGATAATCACCCCCACGACCATTGAGGCTCAACACCAATCCCTGGCGGCCAATCCCCGCCAGGGATTATTTAAAGAACCACACACGCCACAATGACCGACATCTCCCACACGCTCTTCGTGAGCGACCTCGACGGCACCTTGCTCAACGAGCATTCGCTGGTGAGCGCCGAGAGCGCACAAATCCTGGGCGCCCTCATCGCCCGGCGCGGGCTGCTATTTACCGTGGCCACCGCGCGCACTCCCGCCACCGCCGTGCCGCTGCTCGCCAACGTGGGGCTGCGACTGCCCATGGTGGTCATGGAGGGTGCCGCCATGTGGCACGGCATGGAGAACCGATTTGTCGATGTGCAAACCATCGACGAGCGCACCGTGGCGGCAGTGAGCGACATCTTTGCCCGCCATGGCCTCGTGCCATTCGTCTACCGCTGCCACCGCCACCGCAGTCTCGTCACACACCACCACGGCGCGCTCAGCGACCAGGAGCGCGCATTCGTGACGCAACGCCTGGACTCGCCACTCAAGCGGTGGGAACTCGACAGCCCCACACTGGGACGCGACAGCGGAGACCAGGCCATGTTCTTGTTTGCCATGAACGACCACGACCGCCTCAAGAAGGTGTATGAGGAGGTGCGCGCGAGCGTGCCATGCGAAATCGTGTTCTACAACGACCCGCTCATCCCCGACTCCGCGCTGCTCGAAATCTATGCCGCACACTGCACCAAGGCCGCCGCCGTGGCTCGCCTGGCAGCACGCCTCGGTGCCACACACATCGTGGCCTATGGCGACAACGTGAACGACCTGCCCATGATGCGCGCCGCCACACACGCCGTGGCAGTGGAAAACGCCATGCCGCAGGTCAAGGCAGCGGCACACGAGGTCATTGGCCGCAACACCGACAACGCCGTGGCCAAGCACATCTTCCTGATGTGTCAAGAGGCAATCAATGATGAGGCGTGACGCCGCGACGGCGCGCCAAGTAGATTTCCAGGCTGTTGATGGCGTTTTGCCACAGGATGTAGCAGCCGGGAGCCACCGAACATAGCGGATTGAGATAGGAATAGGCTATCCACACGGCAAACGAGGTGTTCTTCTGGCCCAACCCCTGCCCGCTCTCGATGGGCGTGTGGAAGAAATGACCCACATAGCGCCCCAGGGCAAACTGCACCAGGCACAGCACCAAGGAGATGGCGGCAATCACCGCCACAAAGCCCAGCGTGGTACCCGCATGGACGATGCACTTGAGCGTCATCCCCGTGACGATGGCAAGCGACATGGCCCACATGTAGAACGGCAAGTCCTCCACGTGCAAGATGGCACGATGCAACCGGTGAAGGAAGTGCTTCACCACATAGGCCGCCGCCATGGGAACCACCAGCACCAGACACACTTTGTAGAGCAGTTCGCCGAAGGCTTGCAAAAACGGCATCTCCACCTCACTGTCGATGAACGGGAACACCAGCGGCACCATCAGCGCCGTCAACAGGTTTGACAGGAAGGTGTAACTCGTCATGGAGGTGATGTCGCCGCCCAACTTCCCCGTCACCACCGCCGCCGCACTGGCGCCGGGCGCGATGATTGCACCACCATGAGCCACACGTGCCACCACGCAGGGCGCATCTCGTGAAAATCGATGCGGCAAAAGGTGGCAAACAGGATGAGCGCCATGAACAGCGGAAAGATGGTGCTGATGATGGGGTCGAAAAAGCGCGCCGCGCCATCGAGCGCCGGCACCCACGCAAAAACCACATACACCACCACACCGGTGACAATAGCCACCGGCAACGTCCAATTTTTCAAGAAGGTGACAAATCGTTGCATGAGTGCCTCACAATCCTCGCCCAGCGGCGAACACGCCTGCAAAGATAGCACAAAACCCACGATTGGGCAACCACCAGTGTGTAAAGTTCCTCTTCGAGGCACCCACATATTCGGTCGTTTGTGACCAACTCGACAGCAAGTGCCTCGAAGAGGAACTTTAAACACACACTCGCTTCGCACATTTTTTTGCACATTACACCTTTTTTGGTTACCTTAGTGCCGTTAATCATTTCCTGTCATGAAAGCATTTAAAATTCTCATTGGAATCATTTTTGTGGTGGCCAGCCTGCTCAAACTGGCAGCGATGTGGAACATACTGCATTGGAGTTGGTTTGAACGCGTGGCCGAGGAGCCTTGGGCCAAATATCTGGCACCAGTGGTGCTCATCATCGTGGGGTTAGACCTCATCTACACCGGCATGAAAAAGCAACGCCGCTAAGGTGAACAAAGAAAAATGGGACGCGCCCCAAGCAGGCCGTCCCATTTCTTTTTTTCTTCGCTGTGAATTTAGTCCAAACGATAGGTGATGGTCGACACCACCCGCAGCGACTTCTTGTAGGGGGTGTTGCTGTCCAAGTCGTCGATAGAGAACACGCCCTGCTCGGCAGTCTCCATCTTGCCCAACCCGCTGCCGGTGCTCTTGGCGAACTGCTCGGCAGTCTTTTGCGCATTGGCGATGGCCTGCTCCATCATCTTCGGCTTGATGTCGGTGAAAGAGGTGAACTCATAACTTATCGACGGTCCCTCGCCACTCTCGATGACGATGCCTCGCTCGAGCAGTTCGTCCTGCTTGGCGGTGATCTCGCGCACCTTCGACACCTTGTTGCTGATGACGGTGATGACGCTGCGCGCACGATAGCGGTAGGGCACGCGCTCGTTGGCATACTCGTTCATCTCGCGGTCGTCGACCTCGATGGGATTCACGTTAATCTCCTCGTCGGTGATGCCGTTTTGCTTGAGGAACTCAACGATGGAGGCGTTTTTGCGACTCACCATGGCATAGAGCGTCTTGATGTCGTTACCACTCTCTCGCGTGACGATGGGCCACGTCACCTTGTCGGCGTCGACTTGCATCTCGGCAAGACCCTTCACGGTGACCATGCGGTCCTTGTTCACAAAGTTGTCGATGCCGGCCTTGAGGCACAACCCGAGCAACAACAAACCCACGGCAGCCACCGCGGCTGCGATGATCATGCTTTTTCCCTTGTCCATGACAATGTAAATGATGAATGTGTGTAATAAAATGAGGTGGATTAAAACTCGTTCAATTAGACACTACTCCCGTGATTAGGTTTACTCACCGTAGCGAAAAAAAACGTCAATTCACCTTCACGTCAATGCCGGCATCGGCAATGCGTGCCGCGATGCGCTCCAGTTCATCGTGGGGCACGGCGTGCAGGCCAGTGGCGGGCGACGGACGGTCGATGGAATAGAGTTGCACGTAGCGCGGCGCGATGTCGAGATAGGCGGCGATGAGCGCCTCCACCTCCACTGCTGTGGTGTTGTCGATTACCCGGCCCTCGTGCTCGCCACGCACGAGCATGGTCTGCACGATGCAGCGTCCCCCAAACGACTTGAGGTCGGCAATCAATCCCTCGGGCAGCACGTTGGCGTTGAGCGGGCGGTTGATGGCGCGCATGGTGCTCGCCACCGCGCTGTCAAGTTTCAGCACGTTGTTGTCCACGCTCTTCAGGGCCGACATCACTGCCGGACGTGTGGCCATGGTGGCATTGCTCAACACGGTGACCGCGGCTTGCGGATAGTAACGCGTGCGCAACAACTGCACGTCGTGCACGATGTCCTTGAATTGCGGATGCAGCGTGGGCTCGCCATTGCCACTGAAGGTGATGGAGTCGAGCGGCTCGCCAGCGGCAACCATCTGCTCAAGTTTGGCACGTAGTTGACGCTTCACCGCCTCGCGCGACGGCAGACCCGACGTGCCAGCACCCTGCGCATTGAAGCCCGCCTCGCAGTAGAGGCAGTCGAAGGAGCACAACTTGCCGTCGCTCGGCATCAGGTTCACGCCCAGCGACACGCCCAGACGGCGGCTCTTCACCGGACCAAAAATCGTTGAATTGAATAAAACCGTTTGCATGCTATTTCAGTGTGTGTGATGTGTTTGTCTGGTCACCGCACAGGGCGGCATATTGCTGAGCGATGGTGGCGGCGTCAAATCGCTTGGCCACCTCGTCGTGCAGCGTTTCGCGGTCGATGTGGGCATTCATGGCCCACTCGATGCCGTCGGCAAGGTCGTTCAGGTCGCCCGGCGCGGCAAGATAGCCCGTGCGGCGATGCTCCACGATGTCGGCATGTCCGCCCGTTCCGCACGCCACCGGCACGGCACCGCTGGCCATGCCCTCGATGAGCGTGGTGGGAAGCGTCTCCCACGGCGACGTGGAGAGCACGATGTCGCTAAGCCGGAACACGCGGTTGATGGATTCCGTGCCATGCACCGCCCCCAGGTGGGTGTAGCGCAACGCCAGGCTGTCGAGCGCCTGCACATCGCGCACGGCGCCATAGAGCAGCAAATGCAGCCGCGAGGCCTGTTCGGGGCGATATTGGGCTATGTGGCGCGTCAAGGCCACGAGGGTGTCCCACCCCTTGGCAGGGTCATCGAGACGTCGGCTACCCACCGCCATCACCACGGCATCGCGAGGGATGCCGATGGCCTCGTAGTGCAATCGCTTGCTGTCGAAGTCGTCGGCAGGGAAGGCGTTGTGAATGACCGAGATGTCGCAATCGCGCATGAGACTGCTGCGGCGGCAACATTGCTCCAGCCAGTGGCTCACGGCGACAAACTTGATGGGCACCCTGCCATAGAGCGCGGCCTTGCGCTCCTGCGTGGTCGTGGACAGGTCCTCGCCCTCCGAGGGCAACAGCGGACACTGCTGGCACACGCTCGTGTAGCGGTCGCACTCACGCGCATGGTGACACACGCCAGTGCAGTTCCACATGTCGTGCATCACCCACACGATGCGCTTGCCGGCACGGTGAAGCAACTCCACGTCGTGGAGCGACAACGTGCCCTGATTCACCCAGTGCAGCATCACCACCTGGGCCTGTTGCACCCAGGGATGGTCGCTCACGTCGTGGCCATGGCTGCACGTGTCGATTTGGAACAGCGTGTCGCGGCGACGGCCATTGCACAGGAAGATGCCCAAGCGCTCCACGGCGAAGTCCCACTTTCGCGAGAACGCATTGCCCATGCGCGCCACGCGGTCATCGTCGCTGCCACGCTGCACCACGAGCATGCGCACGTCGTGACCCAGCGCATTCATGGCGTGCATGAGGCGCATCGCCACAATGGCGGCGCCACCCTGCGTGTCACTATGGTTCACGATGACTATGTTCATGGCTCGGCGACAACAAGTCGATGGGGATGATGGTGATTATTTTCGTCCGAAGTCGGCGGGAATCTCTCCCCACTCCTCGGTTTTCCACTTCAAGATGGCGTTGGGCCACGTGGGATGCGCGGCGAGCCATCGGTCTGCGCGCGCCACGAGTTCCATCACTTTGGCATTGGCCTCGGTGCGCTGCAACTTGGTCTTGCAACGCCGCTCGCGAGTCACCCACACGATGGCCGTGCGGCTGTCGCTGTAGATGGCGGTGTGTGTGTTGCCCTGCTTGTGAAACAGCGCCAGGGCGTGCACCAGCGCAAGGTATTCGCCTATGTTGTTGGTGGCCTGCTCGAAAGGTCCCTGATGAAACAACTCAGCCCCGGTGAGCACGTCCACGCCGCGATACTCCATAGTGCCCGGATTGCCGCTGCACGCGCCGTCCACGGCAATGCTGTCGCGCACCAACTCGGGAATGGCATCGTAGTTCACCTGGGTGCGTGGTGCCCGCGCAATGGCACGCAAAATGTCCATCTCGCCCGGGTCGTTGCGGAATGCCTCCACGGCCTCCTCCTGGGTCGCAAAGCCTTTGTAGCGCGCACCGGGAAACCCCTTCACGCGCGCCTCGCACTCCGCCCACGAGTCGCACACCCCGGGCTCGGTGCCGCACCACACCACATACCACTTTCTGCTATTGTTTTCCATTTCAACCACAAAATTACAAATTTATGGCCGCCCCACCAAGAAAACGCCCCCACCAGAAATGCCCAATCATTATTTTGTTTCCCAAAATCACCATTTTTGCAGATTCTTGGAAGCAAAACGCTCCCCCCTGTTATGACCTTGCATAGCGCTGCTCGCGTCAAAACCAACCCGACAAATATTATTGTATCATGCTATCCACAAATGCCTCGATGGCATAGAGGGGCACATTCTGCATCCAGCCTTGGTCGATGTGAGGCTGCATGGAGAAGCGCAACGACTGCCTGACCACCTGTGAATGGAATTTGGCAAAGGTGGCGAGCGACTTTGCCCTGACATTGGTTTCAGCCTTCACCTCGATGGGGACGATGCTGCTACCCATTTGACACACAAAGTCTATTTCAAGGGTGGAGTTGGGCTTGCTGTAGTAATAGGGATAGATGCCATCAAGGGTCTTGAGTTGTGTGAGCACATAATTCTCGGTGAAAGCCCCTTTGAAAATGCTAAACACATTTCCCTTTACCAACATCTCGTCGGGCGAAGCGATGGCCAAAGCCCCCAACAGCCCCACGTCAAGCATGAAAACCTTGAAGGTGTCACGATTGGCGAAGAACTTGAGAGGCAGTTCTATTTGTTTGATATTCTCCACTTTATATATGAGTCCAGCGTCTTGCAACCATTGTAAGGCATTGTCGAAATAACTTGCTCTGGCACCCGATTTGACAGCACCAAAGACAAACTTTTTGTTTTCGCGCGCCAAATGCTCTGGCACAGAGTCCCACACCAGTCTCACACGCTGCGTCTCTTTGCCCGCATGTTTGGCAAAGTCGCGCACATAAGCATTGAGTATTTCATGTTGAATGCCTCTCACTCGAGACACGTCGGCACCCTCGGTATATTTTGCCACCGCCTCGGGCATCCCGCCAACAAAATAATATTGCCTCAACTCATCGACAAAAATGCTGTGCAACGGATTGATGATGTTCCAATCAAGACTCCTAAGCACGTCAACAAGTTGTTGCTTGCCACGAGCCATAAGGAACTCCACGAACGTCATGGGATAGAGACGCAACGTATCCACTTTTCCCACGGGAAACGATTGGCCTTGCAGGTTAAAAACACCTAACAATGAGCCCGCAACAACGACATGCAGACTACGCACATTCTCGCAGAAGTACTTCAGCGACGGCACGCCGCCTGGCAATTCCTGTATCTCATCAAGGAAAAGCAAGGTCTTGCCTGGAACAATCTTTTGCAACGAATAAGCCTCCAGACCAATAAGAATGCGGTCGATGTTAAAATCAACAGCAAAAAGTTGTTTTACCGCGTCATTGTTCTCGCAGTTGACATATACCATGTTTTCAAACTCATTCTTGCCAAATTCTTGCAAAATATAAGTCTTTCCCACTTGTCTCGCGCCTTCAAGAACTAGCGGCTTGTGGTCGCTGCGGTTCTTCCACTCAAGCAGTTTACTGTAAATGAGTCGTTTCATTATTTTTTCGATTGGTTTTACGCTGCAAATTTACACTTTTATGAGGGAATATGAAAGGGATTTTACATTTTTATGAGCATGAAATTGTCAAAATTTACACTTTTATGAGCATAAAATTGTCAAAATTTACATTTTCATGAGGCAATGTGAGGCTTCGACCAACATTTAAACCCGCATTGTTCTTTGAGCAAGCCATGGGAGATGTGAGCCACGCGTTCTGCGAGATGCTCGCTCAAAACCACAGGTCTGGCCTAGCGTTTTTCGATTTTCATGGCAAAATGGAAGATAATTCGCCAAGAATTACTAAATTTGCAGGTTGAACTGACAAGCGCTCTAAAACGGCATCATGAAAGTAAGGATACATCGCGAAGGGCAAAACATGCTGGTCATGTTGCTGCTCATCATTGTGGCCATCGACTGGATAGCCTTCCGTTTCATCGACTACAAGCCTGTGTCGATAGGCATCATCGTCATCTCGGTGCTGCTCTATGCACTGGTGCTCAACTTCTTTCGCCTGCCCCGCCGCCACTTCAAGGGCGCGCGCGACGGGCGCGACGTCGTGAGTAGTGTCGACGGCACGGTGGTGGCACTCGAAGAGGTCTACGAGGACGAGTATCTGCACCGCGACGTGATACAACTCTCGGTGTTCATGACCGTGTTTAACGTGCATGCCAACTGGGTGCCCGTGGCTGGCGAGGTGCGCTATGTGAAGCACCACTCGGGCCGTTTCATGGCCGCCAACCTGCCCAAGTCGAGCACCGACAACGAGCGCTCGACCATCGTCATCCGCACCGCCGATGGCGACGACATCCTGGTGCGACAAATCGCCGGAGCGGTGGCCAGGCGCATCGTCACCTATGTGGAGCAAGGCGAGAAAGTGGACCTCGACGACTTCATCGGATTCATCAAGTTCGGTTCCAGGGTGGACATCTTCTTGCCGCTCGACAGCGAAATCCTGGTGAAACTGGGCGACAAGACATGGGGTGGCGAAACGCTCGTGGCACGGCTCCCTCAACGATGAACCATTGCCGGCTCTGCTGGCACAAACTCCCTTTTCTCACAACTATCATGAAGATTTTCCAGTTTATTCGCAACAATATCCCCAACTGCATCACCTGCATGAACCTGGTGTGCGGCACGCTAGCCGTGATTGCCTCGTTTCACTGCTATGAGACCGTCATTGGCGGCCTGCTGGGCTATCAAGTGGCCTACATCCTGATAGGCATTGCGGCTCTCGCCGACTTCCTCGACGGGTTCAGTGCGCGCCTGCTGCACGCCGTGAGCGGCATCGGCAAGGAACTCGACTCGCTCAGCGACCTGGTGAGTTTTGGCATCGCGCCTTGCATGATTGTATTCAACATGCTCTACACGCTCTATCCCACCAGCCGTTCGATTTATCTGGCGGTGCTCATTGCCGTGGGCGGCGCACTGCGACTGGCGCGATTCAACGTCGACACCAACCAGTCGACCACGTTCACCGGGCTTCCCATCCCCGCCAACGCCATCTTCTGGATTGGATTCACGCAATGCATGGCGCTGCATCACGACCTCTCGCGATGGATAATCCTCGCCGTGGTGGTGGTGATGTCGTGGCTCATGGTGAGCCCGCTGCGCATGTTCTCGCTCAAGTTGCACAACCTGAGTTTGCGCGACAACTGGGCACAGGCGCTGCTCATCGTGGGCACCGTGGTGCTCGTGGCAGTGATGGGTATTGTGGGGCTGGCATGCGCCATTGTCCTCTATGTGATACTGTCGATTATCAAGCGTGAACCCGCGCAATCTGCCTCATGATAAAAGTCCTGCTGCTCCTCGCCCTGTTTGTCATCGTGTACCCCCTGGTGCGCGTGTGGTGGATTTTGTACAAGTTGCGCAAGCAGGTCAATGAGACCATGCGTGCTGCCAGCGACGCCGCAGCACAAGCCGAAAAGCCGCAAAAACGCTATGCCGACGATGTGGGCGAGTATGCCGACTTTGAGGATATGCCCGCCGACGACACGCCGCTCGACGAGGCGCAAACCGCTCGGCCCGACGAGTCACAACCTCAGCAGCCGCTCATCGTAGATGCCGACTATGAGGACGTGCCCGACGACTCAGTCACGCAAGGTTGAGGCCAAATTCCTTGATAAAATTGTTAAATGGTTCGCCCAGACGCTCCCGCAAGTCCTCCACGACTTCGCGCGGCGTCCAGATGCGATGCTCGCTGGTGGTGTCACTGATGACCACCTCGATGGCGAGCATGTCGTTGCGCAGGTTATTGTGCAAGAACTCCATGAGTTTGCCCTTGCTGGCTTCGAAAAACTCCACCTGCGCCTGATTCTCCACCGTGATGCGATAGAGCGTGTCGTTGACGCGCTGAGGCTCGCTCATGCGCATGGTGTTCACCAGCACCTGCTCGTGGGGATTGGCGGCGATGTAGTCGTTCCACGCGACAAGTAATTGCTCCTGGGTGAACGGCTCTCGCTTCACCTCACTGGCGCTCACCACCTTCTCATTGCTACCCTCGGGCGCCACTGCTGCCGCCGGCTTGTTAATCATGATGCGCGTTGACGAGGTTGCCATGCGCACGGGACTTGCCTGACGCACGGGGCGCGCCACTTGCGGCTGCGCAGGGGCGGGGGGCACGGCTTGGGGCTGTGTCGGGGCAGCCGACGATTGGGGCTGCGGTTGGGGGTGAGGCTGCGCTGGGGCAGCAGAGGGTTTGACCGCGGCTATGGGCTTTAGACCTTGAGGCCGCGGCTCAAGGTCTCGTGCTGGGTCCAGCAGTTGGCACAGTTTGATGAGCGTGAGTTCCACGAGCAACTGCTTGTTGCTGGAGGCACGGTAGTTCAGGTCGCACGTGTTGCACAACTCGATGGCGCGATAGAGAAATGCTGCGCCTAGTTGCTGCGCCTGTGCGACATATCGCTGCGACACATCGTCGTTCATCTCCAGCAGCACGCGCGTCTGCGGTGTGCTGGCCACCATGAGGTCGCGCAAATGCTGCGCCAGGCCGTTGACAAAGAACTGCGAGTCAAAGCCCTTGTCGCGCACCTCCTTGTAGATGAGCAGCGACTGGGGCACATCGCCAGCGGTGAAAGTGTCGACAAGCCTGAAGTAGTAGTCATAGTCCAGCACATTCAGGTTGTCGATGGCCGCCTGATAGGTGACGTTGCCCTGCGACGAGGCCACCACTTGGTCGAAAATGGAGAGTGCGTCGCGCATAGCGCCGTCGGCCTTTTGGGCGATGACGTTGAGCGCCGCGGGTTCGGCGGTCACGTGCTCCTCCTGGCAGATGTATTGCAGTTGCCGCACGATGTCGGGCACGGTGATGCGAGCGAAGTCGTAAATCTGGCAGCGCGACAGGATAGTGGGAATCACCTTTTGTTTCTCGGTGGTGGCGAGGATGAAGATGGCATATTCGGGCGGCTCCTCCAGCGTCTTGAGGAAGGCGTTGAAGGCAGCCTGCGAGAGCATGTGCACCTCATCGATGATGAACACGCGGTAACGCCCCGTTTGCGGCGGGATGCGCACCTGCTCGGTGATGTTGCGGATGTCGTCCACCGAGTTGTTTGAGGCGGCATCCAGTTCGGTGATATTAAATGATTGTTGCTCGTTGAACGCGCGACACGAAGCGCACTCGTTGCAGGCCTCGCCATCGGCACCTGGATTCATACAGTTGATGGTCTTGGCAAAGATGCGCGCACAAGTGGTCTTGCCCACACCGCGCGGGCCGCAAAACAGATAGGCATGAGCCAAACGGCCAGTGGCTATCGCCGTCTTCAACGTGTGCGTGAGCGCCTCCTGACCCACCACGCTGCGAAAAGTGGAAGGACGGTACTTGCGAGCCGACACTATGTAGTTGTTCTCCATTTGATAAGAATGTGCCCCACCTTCTTGATGGCGGCATTGTCACCACAAAGTTACAACAACTGGTGTGTTGCTGCAAATCTTTTACACTTTCATTTTTCCACAAATTCACCCCTGGGCACAAGCAACAAGTGGCTAAATCTTCATCATTTCGAAGATTTAGCCATATTTTTTTAGATTACTTGACGTGATTTGCCGCTTGTGGCGCGTCAGAACTCCTTGAAGCAAAGCGGCAGCAGGTCGGCCACACTGTCGAGGATGAACACGCGCGAGCGTCCGGCGAGCAGCACCTTCATGGGCTTGTCGGCCACCTTTTCAAACTCCAGCAGGGCCTGTCGGCACACGCCGCAGGGCGAGCAGGGATCCTCCACAAAATCGCCGTCGTGAAATGCCGTGACGGCAATCTTGGCGATGGGCACGCCAGGATAGTTGGCACCAGCGTTGTAGCACGCACTGCGCTCGCCGCAAGTGCCGGCAAATGCCGCATTTTCTTGATTGGCGCCCTTTATCATCACCCCATTGTCGAGCAACAACGCAGCGCCCACATGGAAGTGGCTATAGGGAGCATAAGAACTTTTTGTGGCCTCGCGAGCCATGTCGACGAGTTTTTTTTCGTCTTCAAGTAGTTCTATGTAATCACAAACTTGTATCTTTGTGGTGATACTTTTTTCTATCATGATATTACTGGTAGTTTACAGGTTAACTATGGAAAGCAATTGCAAATATATTGATATTTTTTCAATTGTCAACAAAAAAATGCGTTTTTGCCTCATTTTCGTGCTATTTTGCACCCTCTGCGCGACGGCTCAGAAGAAAAATGCGGCCTATGCCGAGTATATCGCTCGCTATCAGGCCATCGCCCTCGACCACCAAGCGCGCTATGGCATCCCGGCGAGCATCACGCTGGCTCAGGGGCTGCTCGAGAGTAACGCCGGGCGCAGTTATCTGGCCAGGCGCGGCAACAACCACTTTGGCATCAAGTGCCACAACTGGCAGGGCGAGCATGTGGAATATGACGACACGCTGGCTCATGCCTGCTATCGAAAATATGAAAGCGCCGAGCACTCGTTTGAAGACCACGCGCGCTTCCTCAAGGGGCGACGCTATGCGCCACTCTATGAACTCGACGTGAACGACTATGCCGGATGGGCCGCCGGGCTGCGAGAATGTGGATATGCCGAGGACGAAGCCTATCCCGCCAAACTCGTGAACCTCATCGAGCAGTATGAGTTGCACCTGCTCGCCGGGCAACCGCAAAAGCAGCAAGAACAACCCGATGCTGCCGAACCGCCTGAGCGACACGAGGAAGTGACGCCGCCGGTGCACCACCCGCGAGCGCACCCCACCCCCTCGGCAAGAGTGGCAGCAAGTTTCGACAATGACTAAAGTGCCTAAATTATTTGCCGTTTCGACCAACTATAATTAACTTTGCGTGTGCAGCAACACGCACTGTTCAACACCTATCTACATGATGAAAAATTTAGCGATAATCACATTGCTTGCGGTGAGCGCGCTCACCGCGTGTGCCGGCACGAGCGGCAGCGCCAGCAGCGCCCCCGCGACCAGCACCGAACCCCTTGAGGCCCCCGTCATCGTGGGAGCCGCCCGCACCAGTTTTTACGTGCCTCTGCTACAGGGAAAACGCATCGCGCTGCTCAGCAACCAGACGGGCATGGTCGACGCCGAGCACCACGTGCTCGATGTGATGATTGAAAAGGGGCTCAACGTGGTCACCATTTTCTCGCCCGAGCATGGATTTCGCGGGAATGCCGATGCCGGAGAGCACGTGAGCAGCAGCATCGACGAGAAGACGGGCATCCCCATCGCCTCGCTCTACGAAGGACGCTCGCCCATACCCAGCAAGGAGACCATGGACAAGTTTGACGTCATCGTCATCGACCTGCAAGATGTGGGCTTGCGATTCTACACCTACTATGTGACCATGATTAACCTCATGGACGCCGCCGCGCTGCACGGCAAAGAGGTGATGGTGCTCGACCGCCCCAACCCCAACATCATGACCATCGACGGCCCCATCCTCGACATGAACCTGCGCAGCGGCGTGGGCCGCCTTCCCATCCCCACCGTCTATGGCATGACCATGGGCGAACTGGCGCTGATGGCCAATGGCGAGGGGTGGCTCAAGGATGGCCACCAGGTGCCCCTCACGGTGATTCCTTGCGGCAACTACACGCGCGCCACGCGCTACAAACTGCCCATCGCCCCCTCGCCCAACCTCCCCAATATGCTCAGCATCTACCTCTACCCGTCGACGTGCTACTTCGAGGGTACGCCGGTGAGCCTGGGACGCGGCACCGACTGGCCATTCCAAGTCTATGGACATCCCGACATGAAGAACTGCACATTTGAGTTCACACCGCGCAGCCGTCCAGGGGCCAAGAAACCGCCCTGCCTGGACCAGTTGTGCCACGGCGTGGACCTCCACAACCTCGATGCCGAGCAAGTGATTGCACGGGGCATCAACATGGAGTATGTCGTCGATGCCTACAACAAGATGGGCATTGGCGAGAAATTCTTCACGCGCTTCTTCGACCTGCTCATGGGCGACACCCAGGTCAAGAAGATGATAATGGACGGCAAGAGCCCCGCCGAGATTGAGGCATCGTGGAAGGACGACGTGGAGCAATTCAAGCGTCAGCGCGCCCCCTACCTCCTCTACCAGTAAATTCCCCATCATTCCTAATTCCTAATTGAAACAAAGGAATCATTCCTAATTCATAATTCATAATTCATAATTCATAATTGAAACAAAGGAATCATTCCTAATTCATAATTCTTAATTCCTAATTGAAACAAAGGAATCATTCCTAATTCATAATTCCTAATTCCTAATTGAAATAAATGGCACCTTGGATAGTTCTTGCCACAATTGCTGGCTATTTCGCATTACTCTTCGTGATTTCATGGGCCGCGTCGCGCGGTAGCGACACCAATACGGCTCTCACTGGCGGCCGCCAAGCGCCGTGGTTCATCGTGGCCATCGCCATGATAGGCGCCCCCATCTCGGGCGTGACGTTCATCTCGGTGCCAGGCTATGTGCTGGGCTCGCAGTTCAGTTACATGCAGATGGTGCTGGGATTTGCCGTGGGCTACTTCGTGATTGCCTATCTGCTCATGCCCTTGTTCTTCAAGCGCAATTTAGTGTCGATTTACGGCTACCTCGACGAGCGATTTGGCCCGGTGACCCACAAAACGGGCGCCGTGTTCTTCTTCATCAGCAAGATTCTGGGCGCCGCCGTGCGTTTTCTCGTGGTGTGCGTCACCCTGCAGATGCTGGTGTTTGAGCCATTGCACATCCCCTTCATCTTCAACGTCATCGCCACCATCGCGCTCATCTTCCTCTACACGCTACACGGCGGCGTGAAGACGGTCATCTGGACCGACACCCTCAAGTCGTTGTGCCTCATCTTGAGCGTGGTGCTGTGCATCTATTTCATCGCCAGCGCACTGGGACACGGATTCTGGGGCACGTGCAAGGCCATTGCTGCCGACGACTCCAGCCGCATGTTCTTCTTCGACAACCCCAAGGAGGGCACCTACTTCTGGAAACAATTTGTGGCTGGCATTTTCATGGTCATCGCCATGACAGGCCTCGACCAGGACCTGATGCAACGCACGCTGGCGAGCAAGAACGTGGCCGAGTCGAAGAAAGGCCTCATCGTGAGCGGCATCACGCAAATATTTGTGGTGGGACTCTTCCTGGTGCTGGGCACCCTGCTCGTGCTCTATTCCAAGCATGCCGGCATCGCCATGCCCGAGAAGAACGACGCGCTGTTTGGCACCGTGGTGCAGCATGAGACCATGCCCGTGGTGATGCTCATCTTGTTTGTGCTGGGACTCATTGCGGCAGGCTATTCGGCAGCCGGCTCGGCACTCACGGCACTCACCACATCGTTCATGGTCGATATCATGGGCAAGCACGCCGCTGCCGGAGCCGACGAGGCGAAACTGGCACGCACGCGACGCATCATCCACATCGCCATGGCGGTGGCCATGGGCATCATCATCTATGTGTTCTTCCTGCTCAACAACGACAGCGCCATCAAGTTGGTCTATGCGCTTGCCAGTTACACCTATGGTCCCATCCTGGGCCTGTTCGCCTATGGCATGATGACCAAGTGGGCTGTGCGCGACAAGTGGGTGCCTCTGGTGTGTGTGGCGGCACCTGTGCTCAGCCTTGTCGCTCAATGGTGGCTCAAGGCGCAGTTTGGCTACGAGATGAGTTTCGAACTGCTCTTGCTCAACGCCGCGCTCACCATGCTGGGGCTCCTCTTGTTGAAGCGCACAACGGCATAAGCCAATTTCGGGCACTATGGCACACAATCTATTTCAACGATATGCGTGGCTGGTCGACACCATCAGCCGCTATGGCCGCATCACGCTGAAAGAACTTAGCGACCTGTGGCAAGAGTCGCCGCTGAGCAACGGCCGTCCGCTGCCGCAACGCACATTCCACACCTATCGCGCCGCCGCCGAGGAGATGTTCGACGTGAACATCAACTGCGACACCAGCACCTACGAATACTACATCGAGGGCCAGCCCAACAGCAACGAGCGCCGGCTGCAGCAGTGGCTGCTCAACTCCATGTCGATTAACGACATGGTGCGCCACTCCATGGACATGAGCCGCCGCATCGTGCCCGAGAACGTGCCCAGCGCGCGCGAGCACCTGCCCACCGTGGTCGACGCCATGCGCAACAACCACCGCATTCGCTTCACCTACCGAGCCTACACGCGCACACAGCCCGAGCGGGCGGTGGTCATCGAGCCTTACTTCGTGAAACTGTTCCGGCAGTTGTGGTATGTGATTGGCCGCAATGTGAAAGACGAGAAAATCAAGACCTATGCCCTGGACCGCATGAGCGAACTCACCATGCTCACCCACACCTTTGAGATGCCAGCCGGCATCAGCCCCGACACGTTCTTCGCCGACTGCTACGGCATCACCACCTCGCAAGGCGAGGCCAAGGACATCGTGCTGCGCGTGGAGCCACGACAGGCCAAGTACTTCCGTGCGCTGCCGCTACACCCCTCGCAGCAAGAGGTGGTGCACGACAACTATTCCATCTTCACCTATCGCATGTTCAACACCTACGACTTGCGCCAGGCCATCCTCTCCTATGGCTCCAACGTGGAGGTGCTCCAACCCCCCGAACTGCGCACCATGATTCGCGAGGAACTGCAACACTCGCTCGACGCTTACCGCTAACCACACTATCACAATCATAATGAAAACCATCCTACGAATTCTCCTCGCCGCCCTTTGCGCCATCGTCTGGCTGGGCGCAACCGCCATCACCGTGAGTTCGCCCAGCGCGCTCGTGACCGTGGACTTCACGCTCTCGGCACAGGGACAACCCACCTATCAAGTGAACTACAAGGGCCAGCCGGTTATCAACCCCAGCACGCTGGGACTGGAACTCAAAGGCACCACGCCGCTCACCACCCACTTTGAGATAGTGGGCACGAACACGGCCGTCATCAACGAGACGTGGCAGCCCGTATGGGGCGAGACGCGCGACATCGTGAACCACTGCAACGAGTTGCTGGTGAAACTGCGCCAAACCACCACTGGTCGACTGATGAACTTGCGTTTCCGCGTCTACGACGAGGGCATGGGACTTCGCTATGAGTTCCCGCAGCAGTCGCAGTTGGTCTATTTCGTCATCAAGGAAGAGCGCACCCAGTTTGCCATGACCGGCGACCACCTGGCGTGGTGGATTCCGGGCGACTACGACACGCAGGAGTATGACTACACCGAGTCGCGCCTGAGCGACATTCGCCACCTGCTGCGCGGTGCCATCTCGCCCAACGCTTCGCAGACACCGTTCAGCGAAACGGGCGTGCAAACGGCCTTGCAACTCAAGACCGACGACGGCATCTACATCAACCTGCACGAAGCCGCACTGGTGGACTACTCGTGCATGCACCTGAACCTCGACGACAACAACATGGTGTTCACCTCGTGGCTCACCCCCGACGCACAGGGCGACAAGGGCTACTTGCAGTGCCCGTGCACCACGCCGTGGCGCACCGTCATGGTGAGCGACGACGCGCGCGACATGCTCTCGTCAAATCTCATCCTCAACCTCAACGAGCCGTGCAAAATTGAGGACACCAGTTGGATTAAGCCCGTGAAATATGTGGGCGTGTGGTGGGAAATGATTACCGGCAAGAGCCAGTGGTCCTATACCGACGACCTGCCCTCGGTGAAACTCGACGATTTGGACTACAGCACGGTGAAGCCCCACGGTAAGCATGGCGCCAACAACGCCAATGTGCGACGCTATATCGACTTCGCCGCCGAGCACGGGTTCGACCAGGTACTCGTCGAAGGCTGGAACGTGGGATGGGAAGACTGGTTTGGCAAATCCAAGGACTATGTGTTTGATTTCCAAACGCCCTACCCCGACTTCGACCTCAAGGGGCTTAACGAATATGCCCACAGCAAGGGTGTGCGCCTGCTCATGCACCACGAGACGTCGGCATCGGTGCGCAACTACGAGCGCTTCATGGAGGCGGCCTATCAACTCATGGAACGCTATGGCTACAACGCGGTGAAGAGCGGCTATGTGGGCAACATCATTCCGCGTGGCGAGCACCATTATGGACAGTGGATGAACAACCACTACCTCTATGCCGTGCAGCAAGCCGCCAAGCACCACATCATGGTCAACGCTCACGAAGCCGTGCGCCCCACGGGATTGTGCCGCACCTGGCCCAACCTCATCGGCAACGAGGCGGCACGCGGCACAGAGTATGAGGCCACTTGCGGCAGCAAGCCCTTCCACACCACCATCCTGCCATTCACGCGACTGCAAGGGGGACCCATGGACTACACGCCGGGCGTCTTCGAGATGGACATGTGGAAGAACAACCCCAGCAATCCCAACCACTGCAACTCCACGATTGCGCGCCAACTGGCACTGTATGTGACCATGTACAGTCCGCTACAGATGGCCGCCGACTTGATTGAGAACTACGAGCCACACATGGACGCCTTCCAGTTTATCAAGGACGTGGCGGTGGATTGGGACGACTCGCGCTATCTCGAAGCCGAGCCAGGCCGCTACATCGTGGCAGCACGCAAAGCCAAGGGCACCGGCAACTGGTTTGTGGGCTGCACGGCAAGCGAGCACGGCCACACCTCCACGCTGCACCTCGACTTCCTCGACGCTGGCAAAAAGTACATTGCCACGGTCTATGCCGACACGCGCGATGCCCACTACAAGACCAATCCGCAAGCCTACGTCATCAAGCGCGGCGTGGTCACGTCGAAGTCTTCGCTAAAACTCACCGCGGCACCAGGCGGTGGCTACGCCATTAGCATCGTCGAGGCCTCGCCGGCACAACTCAAGGGGCTCAAGAACCTGCCCACGGTGTGCCAATGAACCTGCAAATAATCAATTGAAGCAATACCGATGGAACACAACTATTTCATGATTGCGGCAAAAGTGCTGGGCTCGCTGGGTCTGCTCATGTTCGGCATGAAACTCATGAGCGACTCGCTGCAAAAACTTGCCGGCCCGCAACTGCGCCACGTCTTGGCCTCGATGACCACCAACCGCTTCACCGGCATGATTACCGGTGCGCTGGTCACCGCCACCGTGCAGTCGTCCACCGCCACGACGGTGATGACCGTGTCGTTTGTGAGCGCCGGCTTGCTCACCCTGGCGCAAGCCATCTCGGTGATTATGGGCGCCAACATCGGCACCACGTTCACGGCATGGATTATGGCGATGGGATTCAACTTCAACCTGTCGATGCTGGTGTGGCCGTCGTTTGTGGTGGGTTGCCTGCTCATCTCCCACAAGCGTTACCGCTACGGCGGCGATTTGCTCTATGGTGTGGCCTTCTTGCTGCTGGCGCTGTTCACGCTCAGTTCCACGGGGCGCGAATTAGACTTGGCACACAACCAGTCGGTGGTGGCATTCTTCTCGTCGTTCGACACCTCGAGCCGCCTCACCATCCTTGCCTTTCTGGCCCTGGGCACCATCGTCACCATGATGGTGCAGTCGAGCGCCGCGGTCATGGCCATCACCATCCTGCTGTGCTCCACTGGGGTCTTGCCCATCTACTTGGGCCTGGCGCTGGTGCTGGGCGAGAACATCGGCACCACCGCCGCCGCCAACATTGTGGCGCTGAGCAGCGGCATCCAGGCACGACGCGCGGCAGCGGCACACTTCATCTTCAACATCGTGGGTGTGACATGGGTGCTGTGCGTGTTCTACCCCTTTGTGAACATGGTGTGCTGGCTCGTGGGCTATGACCCCGCCACAGGGACTCCGCCCGAACGCATCTCGCTGGTGCTCGCCATGTTCCACACGGCGTTCAACGTCACCAACACGATGCTGCTCATAGGCTTCGTGCGTTACATCGAAAAACTGTGCTGCTGGCTTATCACGGACGACAAGCAGAAAGCCAAGGATGAGGAGTTCAAACTGGAGTATCTTGAGGCCAACCTGATGAACACCCCCGAAATTGCCGTGCTGCAGGCCCAAAAGGAAACGCTGCGCTTTGCCGAGCGCACTCAATCCATGTTTGGCATGGTGAAACAACTACTCACCGAGCAAGACCGCAAGAAGTTTGACGCCCTCTATGCCAACATCGGCAAAGAAGAGGACAACACCGACCACACCGAGTATGGCATTGCCCGCTACCTGACCCAGGTGAGCGAAGCGCACGTGAGCGACGAGGCCAAGAGCATCATCCGCCAGATGATGCGCGAAATCAGCGAGTTGGAGAGCATTGGCGACGCTTGCTACAACCTGGCGCGCGCCTTGCACCGCCGACAAGACAGCAAGGAGGATTTCACAGCCAAACAGTATGAAAACATTCATGAGATGATGGCACTCGTCGACGAAGCCCTCGCCAACATGAAACTGGTGCTGGAAAAACCGCGCGAAGAAGTGACGACAAAAGCGACGTCACGCCTCGAGAAGGAAATCAACGCCTTACGCAACAAGTTAAAGGGGCAAAACATCGTCGACGTGGACAACCAGGTGTATTCCTACTCGCTGGGAAGCATCTACGTGGACTTCCTAAACGAATGTGAGCAACTGGGCGACTATGTGGTGAACGTGGTGGAAGCGAAAATGGGAAAATACAACTAACTCTGCTCCCCGCCACCCCCACAAGGCAGCACCCCCACTCTACCTCGAAGCGGTAAAGTGGGGGTGCCGTGTTGATGAGCGGTTCAAAGGGTGCGTTACTGCCGCTTGAGTTCAAATCCCACACGGGCGCCGTCGAAATCCTTGCTCAACTCGCCCAGGGTGTGCAGGTCGCCGCTCGAGGTGAGCGAACTCGCAAGTTGAATCAGCGAAAGCAACTTGCTCGAGTCGAACGTGAGCGCCAGGCCATTGGTGGTGCGCGTGATGTAGGCAGTGGCCGAGAACAGCAGCACATTCATTTGCAACGTGCCCGTCGACGGATTGTATTGGTAGGTGCCGCGCAATGGCAGACCGTCAAGTTTGCCCGAGAAACCTCCGTCGGCCTCAAAGGTGAGGTAGGTGTTAGATGCCTTCACGCCCACGAAATTGAAGGCGGGCGCGATTTTATCCTTGATGCGTCCGGCAGCCACCGCGCCGCCGGCCTTAGCAAGCAATTTCTCGCTGGTGAACGCACAGCCAGGAGCCGAATAGCCCCAACTGCCCAGCAACTCGTCCTGACCAATCTTGTAGTGGCCAATCACCATGTTGAGCAGACTGTTGCCGTCGTTCAACAGGCCGTTGAGCGACGTGCAACCTGCCGCAAGCAGCAAGGCAACGAGCGTCAAACCAAAAAATGTCTTCCTCATGGTCGTAGCGCTTTTTTAGAATTCTACAGGAACTTGCAGCCAGCAGGCTTTGGCCTCACCCTTGTACATGGCGGGACGGAACACAGGCAATGACAAGCAAATGTCCAGCGCGATTTTATCGGCCACATCGTTGAGGCTCTCAATGATCTTGGCCTCGGTCACGCGACCTTTCTCGTTGATAAAGCAATCCACGAGCACGCGCTTGCCCTCATAGTCCTTGCCGATGCGTTTGCTCACTTCCTCAGCCAGATAGGTCTTGAACGAGTTGCGGCCGCCCACAAACACGGGGAGTTCATAGTCCTCGTCGGGCGACAGGTCGCGCGAATACTCGGTGTTCTGCGCCTCAAACTGCATCTCCTTCACGTCGTTGGCAATGCTCTCCCAGTGCTCATGATTCGCGGCATCAAGTTTCGACGCAACGAGGAAAGCATCGACGGCAGCATCGCGATTGTGCATGTTGATGTAGACATAGCCCTTGCCCACCCACGCATTGGCATTCTCGGGGTCAAGTTCGAGCACCTTGTCAAAGTCGGCAATCGCCTCGACGTTCTTGTGAATATTCTGGTAGAGCGTGCCGCGAGCGTCATAGTAGTACTTCTCGTTAGGCTTGATGGCGATGGCGCAACCCAACGCGTCGATGGCCGACAGGGTGTCGCCCTTCTGCAGGAAGGCGCCACGGCGCAGGTCGTGCACCCACACCAGCAGCGAGGCCTCGTCCTCGGCATCAAGCATGCCGGCGGCACGGTCGAGGGTGGCTATCGCCTCATCCACATTTTTGAGCGCCAGGTCGCAAGCACCCACATAGGACAGCGCATAAGTGTCGTCGGGATTGGAGGCAAGCACCTTCTCAAACAACGCCTTAGAGCCAGCATAATCGCCCGAGTTGTAGGCGTTAGCACCCTTCTGATAGATGTTCTCGGCAGCCATGCCGGTGGCGGCCACCGAGAGAAGAATCAATACTACAAGTGTTCGTAATACTTTCATTGTTATTCCTATTTGTTGATTAGTAATTATCTAAGGTCTGACTTTTTGTGTGGGGCGAAATTACTAAAAAAAGTTGAAGAAAAGTATGTAGCAGGGCAAATATTTGTCTTTTTTGGCGTTTTCGTGTACCTTTGTAGTTGCTAACGACGATGAAAAAAGTTTTCAACAGCGTCCTCTACTGGGTGATGTGGTGCGTGTGGTACACCTTGTCACTGTTGCCCATGTGGTTTCACTACGCCATGAGCGATGTGCTATATGTGCTCGTGGTGTATGTGTTGCGCTATCGTCGCAAGGTGATACGCAAAAACCTGTCGAACGCCTACCCCGACAAGTCGCCCAAGGAGTTGCTGCACCTGGAGCGCAAATTCTACCGCTTCTTCTGCGACTATGTGGCCGAGACGGTGAAGTTTGCCACCATGAGCCGCGAGGAGATTGCACGGCGCATGGAATTTATCGATGCCGAGCCCGCCAACGAACTGGTGAAGCAAGGCCGCTCGGTGGCGCTCATGCTGGGACACTACGGCAACTGGGAATGGGTCACCTCCATACGCCGCTGCTTCACGCCGCCCAATGTGGGCTACGGACACATCTACCACCCGCTGGAAAACGAGGCCATGGACCGACTGTTCCTCACTTTCCGCGACCGACTGGGAAGCAAGAGCATTGCCATGACCGAAA
This sequence comes from uncultured Bacteroidales bacterium, assembly GCA_902761475.1. Taxonomy (GTDB): domain Bacteria; phylum Bacteroidota; class Bacteroidia; order Bacteroidales; family Muribaculaceae; genus Sodaliphilus. The sequence goes on along the minus strand of CACWKM010000007.1, from coordinate 143 downwards.
CGCTGCGATGGCTCATACACTATGAGCGTCAAGGCCTGCCCACCGTGCTGGGCTACATCAGCGACCAGGTGCCCACATGGTTCAGCATTCACCACTGGCTCACCTTCTTAAACCAGGAAACACCCGTGTTCACTGGCGTGGAA
>CACWKM010000006.1 GCA_902761475.1 uncultured Bacteroidales bacterium | reverse complement strand
GCCCACCACGATATGGCCGCAGTTGGCGCATTCCCAGACGGCATCTCCGTCACGGGAGAACACAAGCCCGTCCTTCAGATTGGCGATGAGCCTGCGGTAGCGCTCCTCATGCGCCTTCTCAATAGCGCCCACCATTTCAAACTTCTCGGCGATTTCGTCAAAGCCTTCCTCGCGGGCTTCCCTGGCCATGCGCTCATACATGTCCGTCCACTCAAACGCCTCGCCTTCCGCGGCGGCCAGCAGATTGCTCATGGTGTCGCGCACGGAACCGCCTTCCAGATACTTGAACCAGATCTTGGCATGCTCCTTCTCGTTCTCCGCGGTCTCCTCAAAGATCTTTCCGATCTGGACATACCCGTCCTTCTTGGCCTTGGAGGCAAAATAGGTGTACTTGTTACGGGCCATCGACTCGCCAGCAAAAGCCTCGAGCAGGTTCTTCTCAGTTTTTGTTCCTTTTAATTCTTTCATTGTTGTATTTTATTTCTAATGTTAATAATTGATTCTACTTCATTTTCTCGGGGTTGAGTTCCTCCAGGTGGGGCACGCCATCGGCTTCGGTCTGCAAGCGGCGCATCTGGTCCTCCACGCAGTCAATCACGTTCACGATGAAGTCGCCCAACTTCTCGGCCTCGCAAATGATGTCCATATAGAAGATGCCAGCCGAGTAGGGATACTTCTTCTGGTTAATCATCTCGATGTTCTCGGTGCGGCACAGGTTGCGGAAGTTGTTGATTTCGCGCTCCTTGTTGTAGTTGCGCAACAGGTCGTCGGGGGTGACGTTGTCCACGTCGACAAGCACGGTGAGCATGTTGCTCATGGCCTCGCTCACATACTTGAACATGGTGTCGATGTGGCTATAGTTGTACTCGTCGAAGTGAGCGTGAGCCTCCTCCTTGCGCACAAGCGACTTGGCAATGTTGTTGCAACTGTCGGCAATCGACTCTATCTCGCTCACGATGCTCAGCATGGTGGCGATGCGCATCTTGGCATCGTAACTCAGACGGCCGTCGATGACCTTGTTCAGATAGTTGGCAATCTCTATCTCCATGCGGTCGGCGATGTCCTCATACTTCTCAATGCGGGTGAACAACTCGTTGAATTCCACGGTGCCCGTCTTGGTGTGTATCAGGTTCTTGACCATGCCCAGCATGCGCTCCACACGCTCGGCCATGACCACGATTTCACGCTGCGCCTGCAAGATGTTGAGTTCGGCAGCACCCACCAGACCACCGGTGATGTACTTGAGTTGGAACTCCACGTCGCCAGCCTTCTTCTTGCTGGGAACGATTTTGTTGACAAGGGCAACGAGTTGTTTGGTGAACGGCAACAGCAGGATGAGCGAGCAGGTGTTGAGCAGCGTGTGGAACACCGTGGCGCCCATCGACATGGCAAACATCAAGGTCTTGATTTGCTCCTCGGGAGCAGTGGCACCACCTTGCGTGAGTTCATAGAGTTTCGTGGGGTCGCCAAATCCCACCTCGCGTGTAATCCACGCCACCAAGTCCACAAAGGGGAAGAAAACAGCAATCATCCACGTCGCCGTGATGACGTTGAACATCAGGTGACCCATAGCGGCCTTCTTGGCGGCAGAATTTCCGCCCAGCGACGCCAGCAACGGCGTGATGGTGGTTCCCACGTTGCTACCCAGCACTATCGCGCACGCCATGTCGAAGGGAATCCACCCCTTCGTGCCCATGATGAGCATGATGGCAAACGTGGCGGCACTCGACTGCACAATCATCGTCACCACAAGTCCCACCAGGAAGAACAGCAGCAACGACGCATAACCCATGCTGGTGTAGTGCTTCAAACTCTCAAAAATCTCAGGGCTCTGGCTCAAATCGGGCACATAACGGCTGATGGCAGCCAAACCCAGGAACAAGAACACAAAGCCTATCAAGAACTCGCCCACCGACTTGGTGGTGCTGCGCTTGAAAAACAGCAACGGTACGGCAAACGCCAAGATGGGGAAGCATATCACCGTCATGTCCACCTTGAAGCCAAAGAAAGCCACAATCCAGGTGGTGAACGTGCTACCCACGTTGGCACCCATAATCACCGCCATGCTCTGGCCCAGCGTCATCAGGCCGGCATTGACAAAACTCACCACCATCACCGTCGAGGCGCTTGAACTCTGGATGAGGGCGGTAATGAGCATTCCGGTGATTACGCCCAAAAAGCGGTTGCGGGTCATCCACGACAGGATGCTACGCAAGCGGTCGCCGGCAGCCTTCTGCAAGCCCTCGCTCATGACCTTCATGCCATAGAGGAACATGCCCACAGCACCCAGCAACGCCAAAAAATCTACAAAACTGTAATTCATCGTGAAAAGTTGAGAGGTTTTTGCTTAGTAACCGCAAAGATACAAAAAGCCAGCCTACATCACAAATAAAAATGACTAACTTTGCACAGAGAAAAATTGCAACGACAACGACAGTGAAATCCTATCGTCCACACAATCCAGGTCACAACTATTACGGCACAGGAATCTATCTCATCACATTGGTAGTGAGCCAGAGGTCGCCGTTGCTGGGACATTTGGGCAATGACGTTACACATCCCAGCGTCACGCTTTCACCATTGGGCGAAGTGGTGATGCAGGCTTGGAACGACATCCCCAAGAAACAAGAAGCCCATGGCAATCGCGTGGCAGTTCATGCATGTGTGTGCATGCCCGATCATTTTCATGGTGTGATAGAAGCGCTGGAACCCATGCACTGGAGTTTGGGCGATATCATTCAGGCGTTTAAGGCGGCTTGTACCAGCCACTGGCAATTGCAGCAAGGCTACAACCGCTCCAGCAATCGACCGATATCGGTCGATTGCACCGACCCACGGGTGCCAGCATGGATGCGAGAGAAAGCCTGCCGCCACACCAGCGAAGGCGCGCTCATTAGGGTGCTGTCCAAACGACAACGACAGCAGTACTACGCCCTGGTGCGCAGGGAACAGCAACCACTGTTCGACGACAACTACGACGACACCGTGTGCCTCAACCAGCGACACCGAGAAGCCATGATAGCCTATGTTCACGACAACCCGCGCCGAGCCATTTTACGCCGCGAGTTGCCTCACATCATGCAGCGCTGTCTTCATGTGCAGATAGCGGAACGCCACTACGGCTCTTTTGGCAATCTCTTCTTGCTAAGGTGGGCCAATAAGGTTCAGGTGCAATGCCACCGATTGCATCCCGTCAGCCGACTACCCTATGAGCAAACCAGCGATTTCGAACAGCAGCGGCAACAATGGGTCGATATCATCAAGCAAGGCGCTACCGTGATGGTCACACCGGGCATCTCACATGGCGAAATAATCATGAAAAACGAATGCCTCAAGAATGGCTACCCCATCATCCATATCCAGAAAGACCCCATCGGCCCCTATTGGAAACCTGAGCGGATGAGGTTTGAAGCATGTGTCAACGGCAACCTGCTCATTCTCGCACCGTGGGAACTCGACGCTATGCATGCGGTAAACGGCATACCCGCCGATACCGACTACAGCCGATTCCACAACCTTAACAATCTTGCCACAGAAATCTGCGCCTTCAACGGCAACGCTAAAATAATAAACTCACCGACCTCATCTCAAGGGCACTCATAAAACCAAAAAAGCACTGGCGGCGGGGGCTGCTGGTGCTTTTTTTCTTCTCGTTGTGGTCCCACTTGGGCTTGAACCAAGGACTCCCTGATTATGAGTCAGGTGCTCTGACCAACTGAGCTATAGGACCGCGATTGGGGCACATGGACCTCAAAAGCGGTGCAAAGTTACAAAAATACATTGAATTGTAAAGCGACACGGGCAAGAATTTGTCACAAAAAAAATCCCTGGCTCATCGCCGGGGATTGCTTAACTAATTAACCTTCTAATACCATTAACATAAAACCTAACAGAAGAAAATGCGCAACCGTCATCACGACGCCTGGATTTTCACTAACCTTAAAAACTAATACCATGAAAAACCAATGCAAAATTATATCAAAAATGTTATACAACATAATTTTTTGGCACAAAAATGTTTGAAATGGTCATTATTTAACATTTCACAACACATTTGTGCGGGAAATTAACGGGCGTTAACGATTTGGGTGGGGCGCGTGGCTAGTTTTTCTAGAGGCTCTAGAACTTCTAGATTTTCTAGAATTTCTAGAAATTTTTGGTGAAAAATTTGCATTTTTACCATTTGTGTTGTAATTTTGCATCGCAAATGGTAATTTTCACAACTAAATCCCAACTTTATCATGCAAAACACCACTTTTGACAAGCCCCTCAACGGCAAGCAACGCGCGCGGCAAGAACGCGACAAAGAATTCCTCGACATGTTTGGCGACGTGCTGCGCCTCATGCTCGACCGCAAGATGCCGCACCCACTCAAGAGCGCGGTGCTCTTCACCCTGCACAACGGCACGCCGCACTACCACGTGAGTTTCGACCGCGCCTACATCGTCACCAACATTGTGCTGCGCACCGGCGAGCCGCCGGTGAAGAATCCCGTGCAGCGCGCGCTATGGCTGGAGATTGCCCAGCGTGTGCAGCAACTCGTGGCCATGAGCGGCGGCCGCCTCTCGGTAGCCAAGGCGCTCGAGTATGTGCTGCTCAACTGCCGCGCCACGCGATTCTACATGAGCGAGAAATGGGCACTGCGCCACATTCACACCATGCGCGCCGAGAAACGCCAGCGGCTGAGCCAGCGATGGAACGCGGCGCGACACTAATCACACCATTCACATCATCCACCCCACCCCAAAAACCACTAAACCATGAAATTCATTCTTGACCGCCAACCCCGTTATGGCTTGAGCATCGACATTTCGCTCGAGGCCGTACTCACCCGCATCTATGCCCACAGCGCATGGCACGCTTCGCACAATCCCGGCGTGACAGCCCTCACCCCTGACCAATCGCGCCTGCTCACGGTGAGCATCGAGCAAGGCTTTGCCGACCTGCGTGCCCGCTTTGCCGGCTACATCGCCGCCTGGAACCGGAATCCAAACAGCGCGAGCGACAACATCGCCTTGCTGTTGTCGCTCGCACGTCGCCCGGCAAGCACGCTGGGCGAGGTGATGGCCGATGTGATTATCGAAATCCTGTCGGCGCACGCCTTGATGCAGTTTCACGGTGCCACGGCGAGTTACTTCGACGCGTCGCTTCGCAAGCACCGCGCGCAGTTGGCACTGCTGCTGTGTCAGCCGTGAGCCTGTGTTGCCGTCATTTCAGGGGCAGCGAGTCGGGGCGCATCTCCAACCGGTCGCTGTCGACGGTCATGGCGGTGACGATGCGCGTGCTGCTGCCGCGCCAGGGCACTGTGGCCTTGTACTCGTCGACGGCCACCACCAGTCGCCGGCCGTCGGCAACCCAGTGCTGCGCTTGACGCGCCACGCTGTCGCTCACGATGGAGAACTGCAGCGTGTCGATGCCAGCAATGCTGTCGTCCATATACTTCACCGTGAGCATGGTGCCCTCGTAGGTCTTGAACACGGTGCCGCGGTTAGCGATGTTCAGCACCCACCCCTTCTCCACGGTCTCGCTGTAGGGGTTGAACCAGTGCTGCCACGTCCACCAGCACAAGATGAAAGCCAGCAGCGCGATGAGTCCTATCATCACGATGCGCAGCGTGTTGTGTCGCCGCTCGATAGTGGCTTCGCGTATTTCGCGCTCCTCGCGCTCCTGAGGTGACTCGGGCAACTCTTGCGGAGTCTCAGGCTCCTGCGCGGTTACAAAATAGTCGTCAAAATTATCGTCCATATTGTTGATTGTTGTTATTCTGTCAGTTGGCGGGGGAGCGTCGCAGCGATGCGTGGGCTCCCTCGTTTTGTCTTGTGGTCACTTGCGAATGAAGGCATAGATGCCGAGCACGATGAGCAGCACAGTCTGCACGCCCCACACCAGCCAGGCGAATGCCGAGGCCTGAGGATCGTAGGGCGTGGTGGGCGGGAACGCGCCCACGCCGTAGAGCGCCAGGCCGAAGATGATGGCAAATTGCCAGGGTCCCAGGCCGCCATTGCTGGGCACCGCCATGCCTATGGAACTGAGCACAAACAGCACCAAGATGGGCAGCACGCCCAGCGAGGCAGTGAAGGTGAACGCCAGCGAGGCGATGTAGAGTTGCATGAAGTAGCACAGCCAGATGAGAACCGTGTAGAGCAGGAACCACCACTTGCCCTCCATGGTGAGCACGGTGGAGAATCCCTGCCACAGGTTGCGCACGATGTTTTGCACGCCCGTCACCACGCGGTTGGTCGTCTTCCAGCGCATGACGAGCCACAGCGCCAGTCCGCCCAGCACCAGTGCTGCCACAAGCACCCACGCCAGATGTTCCACCACGCCGTCGCCGCGCTTGCCCAGGAAGGCCAGGAACGCGTCCTTGGCGAGGAAAAACGTCACCAGGGTGAGCAGCGCCACCACGAGGGTGTCGCTCAAGCGGTCGCCCACCATCGTGCCCAGCACGGTGGTGAAGGGGGCCTTCTCGCGACGAGCAATGTAGCCCGTGCGCCACACCTCGCCCAGACGAGGAAACAGCAGGTTCACAAAGTAGGTGCCAAAGATGCTGCACACCAGCGCGTGCAGCGGCGGCGTCAAGCCTATGGCGCGCAACTGCAACCGCCAGCGATAGGCACGAAACACATGGCTGAAGATGCTCACCACAATCACCGGGATAAACCACCAGTAGTTCACATCCTGCTCCAGACTCGTGCCGATGGCCTTCAGGTCCACATTGTTATAAAGAAACCATGCCAAACCCACGCTAATGAGGATGGGAATGCCATATTTCAGTAGTAATGAGATGGTCTTTTTCACGTCAGTATATTGCCGTTTTTCTCAATAATCCTTACCTTTGCATTTGCAATTGCAAAGGTAGTGCAAGCCGAAAACAAAAACAAAATTTTTTTGGTTTTGTTGAGGTCCAGATAGTGCCTATTTCATGCCGATGATGAAAAAAGTGCGCGCCAAGAAGTCGCTGGGTCAGCATTTCCTGACCGACCTGTCGGTGGCCCGCCGCATAGCGGCCACGCTCGACGGACAGCAGTGCCGCCCCACCCTGGAGGTGGGGCCAGGCATGGGTGTGCTCACGCAATATCTGCTGGAACAAGGGCACGACCTGCAAGTGGTGGAACTCGACAGCGAGAGCGTGGACTACCTGCGCGTGCAGTTCCCGCAACTCGACGGGCGCATCATCGCCGACGACTTCTTGCGCTTGGACCTGCGCGAAATCGCCCACGGCGAGCCCATCAACATCATTGGCAACTACCCCTACAACATATCGTCGCAAATCTTCTTCAAGGTGCTCGACAACCGCGACTTGGTGCCTTGCTGCACCGGCATGGTGCAGCGCGAGGTGGCGCTGCGCATCGCGGCTCCCGCCGGCGGACGCACGCGCGGCATCTTGAGCGTGCTCTTGCAGGCGTGGTACGACATCGAATACCTGTTCACCGTCGACGAGCACGTGTTCAACCCACCGCCCAAAGTCAAGAGCGGCGTGATACGCCTCACGCGCAACGACGTCACCCATTTGGGCTGCGACGAGCGCCTCATGCGCAACGTGGTGAAGACAGCCTTCGGCCAGCGACGCAAGATGTTGCGCAGCAGCCTCAAAGGGCTATTACCGCCCAACGACCCGCTGCTCGCCATGCCACTCATGACACAGCGACCCGAACAACTCACGGTGAGCGACTTCGTGGACCTCACCAACCACATCGCCCAAGCCAGGGCACACAACACCATCATCAACCCCACTAACGACAACGCCTCATGAAAGAGTTCAGCAAAGAATATATCGAAAGGCTCAACACCATGATTGAGCAGCATGACACCGAGGCCATCAGCACCGAACTCAAGGACATGCACCCCGCCGACATCGCCGAGTTGGTGAACGACCTGCACGACGACGAGGCGCTGTATGTGATGCGCATGCTCGACGACGAGACCGCCGCCGACGTCATCGTCGAACTCGACGAGGACCGCCGTCACGACCTGCTCGAACTCATCCCCAACGAGACCATTGCCCGACAGGTGGAGCAGATGGACGCCGACGACGCCGTGGACGTGATTCAGGAACTCGACAAGGAGGACCGCGAGGACGTGATTTCGCACATCGACGACGTGGAGCAGGCTGGAGACATCGTGGACCTGCTACAATATGACGAGGACACCGCCGGCGGATACATGTCCACCGAGATGATTGTCGTGAACGAGAACATGTCCATGCCCGACTGCATCAAGGCCATGCGCCGCCAAGCCGAGGATTTGGACGAAATATACAGCATCTATGTCGTGGACGACGATGGTCGCCTGTGCGGCATCTTCCCGCTCAAGACCACCATCACCAATCCCAGCGCCTCCAAGATTAAGCACGTCATGGAGCCCGACCCGCTGTCGGTGCGCACCGACACGCCCATCGACGAGGTGGCGCTCGACTTTGAGAAGTACGACCTGGTGGCCATGCCCGTCATCGACTCGATAGGCCGCTTGGTGGGACGCATCACCATCGACGACATCATCGACATGGTGCGCGAGCAGAGTGAGCGCGACTACCAATTGGCCTCGGGTCTCTCGACCGACATCGAGACCAGCGACAGCGTGTTCACCCAAGTCAAGGCACGCCTGCCGTGGTTGCTCATCGGTCTGGCGGGCGGACTCGCCAACGCGCTCATCCTCGACGGTGGTGAGGGCGAGCAAGACCTGCTCACCATCTTGCCTGGCATGGCGCTGTTCATCCCGCTCATTGGCGGCACCGGAGGTAATGTGGGCACACAGTCGAGCGCTATCGTGGTGCAAGGACTCGCCAACGGTAGCCTGGACTTGGCAAGAGCCGGAAAGCACCTTTTCAAGGAACTGGGCATCGCGTTGTTAAATGCCTTCATCATTGCGGCACTGGTGTTTATCTACAACTGGTTTGTAGCCCCCGACAGTGACCCGCATCGCGCCCTCATCACCACGCAAGCGGTCACCCTGTCGCTGTTCTGCGTCATCATTTTTGCCTCGCTGTTTGGCTCCCTGGTGCCCCTCATTCTTGAGAAACTCAAGATTGACCCAGCCATCGCCACGGGCCCCTTCGTCACGGTGACAAACGACATTGTGGGCATGATTATTTACATGAGCGTGAGCAGTTGGTTGCTCCAAGTGCTCTTGCCTTAACGCAAATTATTGAAATTCACGCTATATCATGAACAAAGTACTGATTATTGGCTGCGGTGGCGTGGGCACCGTGTGTGCAGTGAAGTGCGCACAAAATCCCGACGTGTTTAACGAAATAGTCATCGCTTCTCGCACCCGTAGCAAGTGCGACGCTGTGGCCGCCGCCATTGGCGCCCCCAACGTGAGCACCGACCAGGTCGACGCCGACGATGTGGACCAATTGGTGGCCCTGTTGCGCAAGCACCAACCCACGCTGGTCATCAACCTGGCGCTGCCCTATCAAGACCTCACCATCATGGAGGCTTGCCTGCAATGCGGCGTGCACTACCTCGACACGGCCAACTATGAGCCGCGCGACGAGGCGCACTTCGAGTATTCCTGGCAGTGGGCCTACCGCGAGCGCTTTGAAAAAGCCGGACTTACCGCCATCCTGGGGTGCGGTTTCGACCCGGGAGTGAGCGGCGTGTACACCGCACGGGCCGCAAAGCACCACTTCAGCGCCATGCACAACCTCGACATCGTGGACTGCAACGCCGGCAACCACGGCAAGGCATTCGCCACCAACTTCAACCCCGAAATCAACATTCGCGAAATCACGCAGCGCGGACGCTACTACCAAGACGGCAAGTGGATTGAGACCGAGCCACTGGAGATTCACCAACCACTCACCTATCCCGAGATTGGACCACGTGAGAGTTACCTCATGTATCACGAGGAGTTAGAGAGCCTGGTGCTCAATTTCCCCACCCTGCGCCGCGCAAGGTTCTGGATGACCTTCGGACAAGAATACCTCACCCACCTGCGCGTGATTCAAAACATAGGCATGGCGAGCATCGAGCCCATCAACTACAACGGCATGGAGATTGTGCCGTTGCAGTTCCTCAAGGCCGTGCTGCCTAACCCCAAGGAACTTGGCGAGAACTACACGGGCCAGACCTCGATAGGTTGCCGCATTTCGGGCATCGACAAGCAAGGCAAGCCACTCACCTACTACATCTACAACAACTGCGACCACCACAAGGCCTTCGAGGAGACGGGCATGCAGGCCGTGAGTTACACCACCGGTGTGCCGGCCATGGTGGGCGCCATGATGCTGCTCAAGGGGCTCTGGCTCAAGCCGGGCGTGCATAATGTGGAGGAGTTTGACCCCGACCCATTCCTCGACGAGGTGGCCAAGCAAGGTTTGCCCTGGCACGAGATTTTCAACCAGGACATCGAACTCTGACACCGTCACCGCACACACACAACGATGTGGGGACGCGCCGCGCGGCACGCCCCCACATTTTTTTGTTGTCGCAAGTCGCTGTGGGCCCTCGCTATTACCAATCGCCCACGGTGGCGTTGAAAATAAGGTCGGCGAGGTCTTCGCAGATTTGTCGGCACAGTTCGTCCTGCACGTCATTCAGCATCTCGTTGCTGTTGAAGTCGCGATAGGCGCTAAAGGTCTGGTCCTTGCTCAGCGCGGGGTTCACGTTGTCGGTGTACTTCACGCGCACACCGATGGTGAGGCGAGTCTGTGTGGCATAGGCATCGCTGCCCACCGCCTGCGGCGAGAGTTGATAGACGGTAATTTCGCCCTCCATGCGCAGGTCGCTGTTCACGTTGTCCACCACGCGCAAGCGGGTCTGCTGCTCAATCATGTTGAGCAGTTTGACCTCAAACTGTTGCTGCAATGGCGGATAGACCAATGCTGCGCGTATGGGGAAGTCGCTGAACGAGATGGTGCGATACTTCGAGTAGTCGATGGCCGCACCGTTCAGTTTGTAACTGATGTGACAGGCGGTGAGGGCGACGCCGATGGCGACGAGCGCGCCGAGGATGAGCAGTCGTGCGTGATGTGCCATGGTCTATTACAGGTTATATTGCTTGATTTTGCGATAGAGTGTGCGCTCGGAGATGTCGAGTTCGCGCGCCGTGGCTTTGCGTCGGCCGCTGTTGCGCTTCAAAGCGCCCTTGATGGTCTCGCGCTCGGTCTGGTCCAGCGTCTTCACCTCGTGTGCGTCGATGTCGTCCACGTCGCTCACGTCGGTCACATGGCCGCTCAATCCGCCGCGCCCCATGTGGGCTGGCTCGGCCTCGGCGATGCTCACCTCGTCGTAGTGCGATTGCACCGTGGCGAGGCGCGTGAGGTCGTCAACATCGGTGGTGATGTGAGGCAACGCCGCGGGTTGCTGCTTCATGGCGTGCTTGAGTTGCTCCACCTCCTGCTTGAGCGAGTAGATGAGCCCGAAGAGTTGCGCGCGGTCGCTGTTATAGTCAAATTGCGGCGGCCCGGCAGGAGTGAGAGCGTTGATGGTGGGCAGGTAGTGCTCATCGCGCAGCGTCTGCTCGGTCACCACCTTGCCGGCCTCGAACAGGGCGATGCGCTCGGCCACATTTTTGAGTTGGCGCACGTTGCCTGGCCAAGAATAGCGCTCGAAGGCCTCGCGGGCGTCTTGCGCAAAGTCCACCTTGTCGATTTTGCGCTCGCGCGAGAAGTTGTTCAAGAAATAGCGCGTGATGAGCCAGATGTCGTGACCGCGCTCGCGCAAGGGCGGCATATCGATTTGCACCGTCGACAGGCGGTAGTAGAGGTCTTCGCGGAATTGTCCGTTGCGCACGGCCTTGGCCAGGTCCTTGTTGGTGGCGGCCACCACGCGCAGGTTCACGGTCTTGGGCTCGCTGGAGCCCACGCGCATGAATTCGCCCGTTTCGAGCACGCGCAGCAGGCGCGCCTGGGTGGCCAGCGGCATCTCGCCCACCTCGTCGAGGAAGATGGTGCCGCCGTCGGCAGTCTCAAAGTAGCCGCGATGGTCGCTCGTGGCGTCGGTAAATGCGCCCTTCACATGGCCAAAGAGTTCGCTGTCGATGGTGCCCTCGGGGATGGCGCCGCAGTTCACTGCCACAAGTTTCTTGTGACGGCGGATGCTGTTGTCGTGGATGATTTTAGGCAACACTTCCTTACCCGTGCCGCTCTCGCCAATGATGAGCACGGTCATATCATAGGGGGCCACCATCAAGGTGCGACACACGGTCTTGTCGATGGCCTCGCTCTCGCCGATGATGCCCCATTTCGTCTTTATTTTGTTCACTTGGTCTTGGGTTATCTTTCTTTCCATAATGCCTTGTTAAAACGTGTTGTTGTTATATATAAGATAGGTCAAAACCCTTCGCCCCGACCGCGCCTCACCATTTTTTCAGGTCGTAGGTGCGTTGCTTGAGAAATTGCCCCAATGCCTCGGGAGTGTCATACTGCGCTTGCTCCTCGACGGTGACGGGTTGTCCCACCGAGATGCGACGGGTGCAGTCGTGCGTGCGGAACACCTCGCTGGGCAACTTGAGGGTGCGCAAACGCCAGTCAATCATGCCCAGAATGGTGAACATCGTGCTGTTGTGGCCATGGAAGTAGATGGGCACCACGGGCACGGCAAGTTTCTTGATGATGCGCATCACGTTAGGTTGCCACTCGCGGTCCTCGATGCGCAAGCCCCAGGTGAGTTTCGACACGGCTCCGGCGGGGAAGAACCCCAGCACATGGCCATCCTTCACCTGCTTGATGGCCTCGGCGATGCCGCGTCGCGACACCGCCTGCTTCGACGGGTCGTTGCTCGACAGGGCGTCCACATTGATGAAGTTGGGACGCATGGCGGTGATGTGGTTCAGTATCATGTTCACCATCACCTTGTAGTCGGTGCGGTAGCGCCCCACCAGGTTGATGAGCATGATGCCGTCCATCGCGCCGAAGGGGTGATTGGACACGGTGATGAAGCCGCCGGGAGGCATGGAGGCGAGGATTTCCTCGCCGCGCACCTCACGCACCACGTGCAGGTCGTTGAGCAGCCCCTCGGTGAAGGGTATTCCCGGTGTGTCGAAGTGGCGGTCGTGAATCCAGTTCACCTTATCCAGCGCCAGCAGGCGCATGAGCCACTTCGTGAGGCGCGGCTTGTCGTTGAACCAGGGTGCCATGCGGCAAATGTCGTCATAGTCGAGCACGGTGCGCTTCACGACTTCGGGCGACGATTGAGTTGTTTGTTCTATTGTCGTTTCCATTTGCCTGCAAAGATACAACAAAAAATCAAGATACTGACAAAATGTCAGCACCTTTTTATAAAATGAGGCGTGAGCAGGATATAAAAAACGAGGGGGCATCGCGCCCCCTCGTGAAATAGTGTAACTGATGGTTTGGACTAATTTACTCCAGACCAGCCAGGATGTTGACGATAGCAGCGATGTCGGCAGCCGATACGGCACCATCACCGGTCACGTCGGCACGGCCTTCGTATTTTGCCTCATCCTCAAGGCCAGCGAGCACGTTGACCAAGCAAGCGATGTCGGCAGCACCCACAGAACCGTCGCCGTTCACGTCGCCCTTAATAGAGCCGCCGAAACTCACGGGCAACAACTCAAGCACGGTGTTGCCATCCTTCTTGTAGAGCGTCACGAAGCAAGTCACATCGTAAGGCTTGCTCAAATCCTCGGGCATGTCAACCTTCTTGAAGAACTTGTTGTAGAGTTTGATGCCACCGTCGGTCTCGTCGGCAATGAAGTAGTCGAGCAATTTCTTGCCTTCCTCCACTTCCACGCTCTCATCGGGAGTGATGGTAGCGTCCTTGATGATGATGTAGTAGTGTGCCATGTCGAGGCCCACCTCCTCAAGCACGAACTCCTCGGGCTCAACGAGAGCACCCTTGTGATCGACAACCCAAGTTTCCTTCTTGGGGATAATCTCCGTCATGTCGTTGTAGAGCGTCCAGTTTGCTATGGCATCCTTGATGACGTCGCCGTTCTCAAGAGCGTCTTGCGTAGCGCCATAGACCAGGCCATAGTTGCCCTCGGCATCCTTCACATAGGTGGTGATGTCGCTCTGGAAGATTGCGGTGATTTCGGTGGTGAACTTAGCGTTCACGCCCTTGTTCAGTGCATAGAGTTCCTCGAAACTTGCCACCTCGGGTATTTCGATTTCGCCGCCACCCTCGGGAACGATCTCCACGGGCAGCACCTGATAAACGGTGTTGGTAGAGCCATGCGAGCCAATGATGCCAATCACGTCGTACTTCTTGGTGAGGTCGGAGGGCAGATTAGCACCCATGTTGTTGTAGTAGGAAGCCGAGCCAGCGGCATCGGTGAGTGTGCCAGCGCTAGCATCGATGGTCACGCTCTTGATTTTCACCAGGTGGCCATAGTTGCCAGCAACCACAGCGGCGGTGGTGATTTCCTCAGGTACAACTTGCACACTGCTCGTCGAAGCCTGGAAGCCACTGGGGCTGGAGAGTTGAATCTCGCCATCATACTTCTGCGGTTTGCCCTTGAAGCCAGCGGGAATCACAGCACCACGCTCGTAGGACTGACCCACGTTGCCATAAATGAGCATGTAGCCGCTGTTATCCTTCACAAACAGACGTGAGCCCGACTGTGCCAGAGTGGTCACAGGGTTCTTGAAAGCGATGGGGTCGGTGCCAGTGTAGGCCTTGAACTCGGCGATGCTTGCCACGCCAGTGTCGCCGGGATCCTCGCCAGTGTTGGGGTCAACGAGTTTCACGGGGAGCACGCGATATTTCACGGGCTCGCCAGCCTGAGCCATGGCTTGAGTCTGATAACTGCCAATGACGGCATACACGTCATAGACCTTCGTGGCGTCGGTCGAACTGCCAAAGCCGCCCATGCCGCTATAAGCAAGAGCCTCGCCGCTGTTGTCGGAGATGGTCGATGCTGTGGCCGTTTCGGAGTTCCACTTCAGGGTAGCGCCCTTGATGAGCACATAGTGGCCCCACATGGTCTCGTCAACATCAACCACCTGAATGAGTTCGGGAGCCACAGGGCTGTTGCTCGACGGAGCCTGGAAGCCTGCCAGTGGAGCAGCAAGTTCGGGACGGCCGTTGTAAGGGGTCTTCAGGCCCACGAAGCCGGCGGGAATCACGTCACCGTTCTGGTAGGTCTGGCCCTTGTCGCCGAAGATGAGCGCATAGCCAGTGTTGTCCATCACATAGGTGCTTTGGCCGTTGTGGGCAAGCACGGTAACGGGGCTGGTGAACTTCACGGCTTCCTCGTCGTCGGTCTCGTTGAAAGCGGCGATGTTGGCCACCTCGATGGGAGTGAGAATCTCATACTTGGCCTCGGCGATGTCACTGCTCTTCTCGCCCTTGATGGCGATGGCCTTGATAGTGGTCGTTGCGCTCACGGCAATGGGGGTGCTATAAGCAGTAGAACTTGCGCTGGGGTCGCTGCCGTCGAGGGTGTAGAAGATGTTTGCGCCCTCGGTGTTGCTCTTCAGTTGCACGCTCTGAGCCTCATAGAAGGTGCCTGCAGCCGGAGTGAAGACGGGCTTTGCCACATAGTCGCCGGCCGAGCCACCCACGGTGACCTCAATCTTAGTCATACGCACCTGGCCTTGCGAAGCGGTGAAGACAACTTCGGTGGCACTGCCAATCCAAGTTCCCACCTTGTCGCTGACATCGTAGGTTCCAGGCTCAGCAACCATCTTGCCAGGACCATAATCCGACGTGCCGGAGGCAGTGGAGGTGACAACAATCTTCGTGATAGCACCAATCGACGACGAAATGGTCATCTTTTGATTCTTGTAGAGGCGGTACTGAGCGGCTGCAAATGCACTGGCTGTAGCCTTGATGGTGATGCCCTCCTTCGAGAACTCTTCGTCGCCCGAGGAGCCTTGAGCATTTCCACCAACGTACTGACCCACGTCGGTACCAGCAACAAATGTGACGACGGTCTCTGCGCTCAAGCCCAGAGCCACCACGCACATGATGAGTAGAGATAGTAATTTCTTCATGCTTTTTTGTTGATATTGATAGGTTAATAAATGATGATTATACGGTTAATCTAAATGATTTGGCAAATATAAGCATTTTTTTTCAATTGACAAGCATTTTTGCCAGCCTGTTTTGGGCAGTTTTGGGCGGTCCCGGCACGCCGCGGGAAATCACATTTGCGCAGTAGCCGAGAAAAGTGTAACTTTGCAGCGCAAAAATCACCACAAGTGGTCATGGAGTCACTCATCGACGACATAGTGCGCCTGGTGTCGCAGCCCGAAACTGCCATCGAGACGTCGTGGCTTGAGCAAGCCATGGCGGAGCACCCCTATTGCACGCTGCCGCTGCTACTCTACCTGGAGCGCAACGGCACAGCGGGCAATGAGGAGTTGTTGTCGCGCCTGGCCATCGCCTGGCCCGACCGCCGCGTGCTCGCCATGCGCCTGGGCGACGGCGTGGAAGGCTTCTACAAGTTCTACCCCGACGAGGCCGACGAGACGGCCACTGCCGACACCGACACCACCATCGACCGCTTCCTGAACACCTACGGCCGCACCAGCGACAAGGAAATCGAGGCGCTCAACGCCGCCATCTTCAACCCCACGCCCGACTATGCCGACGTGCTCGCAGCACAAGAGCGCGAGCAGGGACAGCAGGCCCACGCTCAAGAGGGCGACCAGCAAGATGCACTCATCAACAGTTTCATCGCCGAGCAACAACAGCACGAGCGACAAGTGGCAGCAGCACCCGCGCAGCCACACGTCGATGAGCAGGAAAAGGCCGAAATCGCCGACGTCAACATCGACAAGCCGGCCACCGTCGACGAGACAATGTTCAGCGAAAGTCTTGCAAAATTATATATCAAAAGGCACAAATATGCCCAAGCACTGGAAATTATTAAAAACATAAGTTTGAAATATCCAGAAAAAAGTATTTACTTTGCAGACCAAATCAGATTTTTAAAAAAATTGGTCTTAATCGAGACCTCAAAACAACAATAAATATACACACACAAGGAAAGAAATGTTTACAGTTTTTGCAATTCTCATTCTCATCGCCTCGGTGCTTCTCGTGGGCGTAGTGCTCATTCAGAAATCTAAGGGTGGCGGTTTGGCTGCCAACATGAGCAACTACAACCAACTTGCTGGCGTGCGCCGCACCACCGACTTCGTTGAGAAGGCTACTTGGAGTTTGGCTATCTTCATCTGCGTGCTGAGCATCGCATCGGCATTCGTGACCTCTCCCACGATGGTTACCAAGGCTCCGCAAATCAAGAGTTTGCCCACCACCGAGAAGCAGGCGCCCAACTTTGGCACCGAGACTCCCGCCCAGGGCGAGACTCCCGCTGC
The DNA here is from genome assembly GCA_902761475.1 of uncultured Bacteroidales bacterium. GTDB lineage: Bacteria > Bacteroidota > Bacteroidia > Bacteroidales > Muribaculaceae > Sodaliphilus. The sequence continues at coordinate 4,212 of CACWKM010000006.1, read as the reverse complement.
TGCGCCCGCTCAAACTCCTGCCGCTCCCGCCAAGTAATTGACGGCCACGACAAGGTAGTCAAGCGACTAACTCAAGGATAGCATTCATAGCAAAGCATCACAGCACGCACACTAACACTATTGTGTGCGTGCATTTTGAGTATCATAACACCGCTATTTTGCACATCAATTCGCAATGAGACACGTCACGATGACCATCGTTTTGGGACTTATATCGCTTCTTTGCGCCGCCTGTCAGGGCAGCGCGGGCGGTGAGCGCACTACCGCCGCCGCCGACACCGCCGCCGTGACAATCGTGCCCACCTTCGACGCCGACAGCGCGTTGCTACTGGTGCAGGCACAGTGCGACATGGGTCCGCGCGTGCCCGGCACGCCAGCGCACCGCCGTTGCGCAGCATGGCTGAGCCAGCGACTGCGCGCAGTCACCGACACCGTGATCGAGCAACGCGGCGAGGTGGTCACCTTCGACGGCAAGCACCTCACCGCCGTGAACATCATCGGGTCGATAAACCCGGGCGCCGCACAGCGCGTGTTGCTGCTGGCGCACTGGGATTGCCGCCCCTGGGCCGACAACGACCCCGACGAGGCGCGACGACGCGAACCCGTGATGGGCGCTAACGACGCGGCGAGCGGAGTGGCCGTGCTGCTCGAGATGGCAAGGGCGATGGCCAAAACGCCACCCGCAGTGGGCGTGGACATCCTGCTCGTGGACGTGGAGGACTGGGGCACCGACGGCGACGAGGACAGTTGGGCGCTGGGCACGCAATACTGGGTGCAGCACCCCCACGTGCCTGGCTATCAACCCGTGTGCGGCATCTTGCTCGACATGGTGGGCGCAAAAGGCGCGCAGTTCGCGCAGGAATACTACTCGCTGCACTATGCCAGCGGCATCGTCGACTTGGTGTGGCAAGAGGCCGCCAAGGCCGGATTTGCCACACGATTTGTCGGAGCCAGCGGACATGCCATCACCGACGACCATGTGGTGGTGAACCGCGCCGGAATTCCCTGCATCGACATCATCGACACCCGCACACATTCCAAGACGGGATTTTTCGATGCCTGGCACACCACCCACGACACCATGGAGCACATCGACCTCGCCACCCTGCGTGCCGTGGGACAGACGTTGCTCAACGTGCTCTACAGTTTTTGACCGCTACTGGCGAAATACTCTCTAAAACACAATAACCACAATGAAAAAACTCCTCATGATGGGCAGCATTCTGCTCTTGGGTACCGCGGCACAGGCTCGCGGCCTCAATTATCCCGTGGCACGCACCGTCGACACGGTGGACGTGTACTTTGGCACCGCAGTGCCCGACCCCTATCGCTGGCTCGAAGACGACAACAGCGCCGAGACAGCGCAGTGGGTGGCCGCCGAGAACAAAATCACGCGCGACTACCTCGACCATCTGCCCGGCCGCAAGGCGCTGCGCAAGCGCATGACCGAACTGGCCAACTACGCCAAGATGGGCACTCCGTTCAAGGTCAAGGGTAAATACTACTTCTTCAAGAACGACGGCCTGCAGAACCAGAGCGTGCTCTATGTGCAGGACGCCCTCGACGGCACGCCGCGCGTGGTGCTCGACCCCAACAAACTGAGCAACGACGGCACCGTGGCGCTGCAACAACTCAACTTCTCTAACGACGGCCGCTACATGGCCTATGTGATTACGCGCAACGGCAGCGACTGGAACGAAATCTATGTGCTCGACCTCACCACCATGCAGCAACTCGACGACCACATCGTGTGGGCCAAGTTCACCGACGCACAGTGGCTCGGCGACGGCTTCTTCTATAGCGCCTACGACGCGCCCGAGGACGCACGCTCGTCGAAGAACGAGTACCACAAGGTGTTCTACCACAAACTGGGCACGCCACAAAGCGACGACTATGTGGAGTATCGCAGCCACACCAATCCGTTGCTGTTCTACCAGGCCAGCGTGAGCGAAGACGAGCGCTACGTGTTCATGTGGGAGAGCGACGGCGACGGCAACGCACTCTATGTGAAAGACCTCAAGGACCGCAATCCGCACTATGTGCAACTCACCAGCGACATGCGCTACACGTCCACACCCATCGGCGTGGAGGGCGACAAACTGCTGGTGATGACCAACGTCGATGCGCCGCGCTGGAAGATTGTGGCCTATGACACGCGCGACCTGCGTGCCACCAACGTGCGCGACATCGTGCCCGAGCGCGACTGGGTGCTCAGCGGCGCCACCATGGCTGGTCACAAGATGATTCTCACCTACGACCACGACGCCGCCAGTTATCCATTTGTCTATGACGTGGACGGCAACCAACTGGCCGCCATCGAAATGCCCACCTACGGCTCGGTGGGAGCGAGCGCCAAGCAGGACGACAACGAGGTGTTCTACAGTTTCACCAGTTACACCACGCCCACCTCAATCTACAGTTACGACATGGCCACGGGCAAGTCGAAACTCATCTTCGCCCCCAAGGTGGCCATCAACCCGAGCGACTACGTCACCGAGCAGGTGTTCTATCCCAGCAAGGACGGCACGAAGATTCCCATGTTCCTCATCTACAAGAAAGGCCTCAAGCGCGACGGCAAGCGCCCCACGCTGCTCTATGGCTATGGCGGCTTCAACATCAGCATGAATCCCGGCTTCTCGTTCTCGCGCACGCCGTTCACCATGCTCGACAAGGGCGGCATCATGGTCTACACCAACCTGCGCGGTGGTGGTGAGTATGGCGAGCAATGGCACGAGGCGGGCACCAAACTCAAGAAGCAAAATGTGTTCGACGACTTCATCGCCGCTGCCGAGTGGCTCATCAAGGAAGGTTACACCTGCCCCAAGAAGTTGGCATGCAACGGTGGTAGCAACGGCGGACTGCTCGTGGGAGCCGTGGTGAACCAGCGTCCCGACCTGTGGGCTGCCGCAGTGCCGCAAGTGGGCGTGATGGACATGCTGCGCTACCATGAGTTCACCATCGGCTGGAACTGGGCGCACGACTACGGCCGCAGCGACGACTCCAAGGAGATGTTTGAGTACCTGCGCGGCTATTCGCCTCTGCACACCATCAAGAACGACGGCACCCCCTACCCCGCCATCCTGGTCACCACCAGCGACCACGACGACCGCGTGGTGCCGGCACACTCGTTCAAGTATGCCGCCACGCTGCAAGCAGCCAACACTGGCGAACAGCCCAAACTCATCCGCATCGACACTAACGCCGGACACGGTCATGGCAAACCCGTCTCGAAGATTATCGACGAGTACACCGACATCCAGGCCTTCATCATGTACCACCTGGGCGTGAAGTAACGCCAGGACTTCAGGACAAGGCTCTACACAAACATGTGGGGACGTGACACGCGCCACGTCCCCACATGATTTTTACGGCACCATTTTTACGGCACCGGTTCTGGCTCCGGCTCTGGTTCCTCCACCACAACGCTGTCGTCTTCCTCGACTTGTCCGGGTCGTTTCCCGTCCTCTATGGGACCGAATTTGTCGTGAGCCAGGCCGCGCTCGGCATCATCCACCTCAAAGGTGGCACGGTCCACATCCTTCAAGAGTTCACCGTAAAACCACACATGATTGCGGTCCATGGAATAGCCCCAATAATCGCCTTCGTCATAGGTGGCGGGGTCGGCGTCGGGCAGCAACTTACCAAAGCGGAACACATGGTACTTGTCGCGGGCCCATATTGATTTCACCACGTTGAAGGTGGCCACATCGGCCGAATCCACGCGCAACGAGTCGTAATAGACATAGCGGCTGTCCTTGGCCCAAAAGTCGTCGTCATAAAGCCACTTGATGAACTCGAAACTTTCTACGTCGGCCACGTGCATCGGGACGTTCTCGTAGTAATAGTCCTTCTTGTCGCGGCACACGGGATATTTCACCGCCTTGAGGGTGGCGACATCCACGCCAGGGATGAGTTTGGCCTTGAAATAAGCATGCTTGGCGTCGTGACCAAGCCATGTTTTCACCGCTTCAAAGGTGGCAGGGTCGGCATCGGGTAGCGTGTCGTGCAACGTTCCAAAACTGAACGTCCAGTGGCTGTAATACACCACGCCGTCACCCAGTTTGTACTCGCCGTCGTTGGTGCACGACGTCAGCCATGTGGCTATCGACGCCAGAGCGCACAGGAGGATAAACTTTTTCATTGCCATGAGAGTGTATAGAGTATGAATAAATGAGATTCCAATCCCCAAATTTAAGTTATTTTTTTCACATT